>CALBSD010000058.1 GCA_937927625.1 uncultured Actinomycetes bacterium
TGCTCTGTTCGTACCGCCCAGGTCCGTCGGCCTCAACGGGGTAGTCAACGAGAACAACATTGTTGGGGTTCATCGCTGCGTATTCGGCACGGCGATCTTCGTCAAACACATCATATGGAGCCGATGTCACGGGTGTGATGTCGGTGTTTCCTGTGGTGGAGTAGCGAAGGGCGGGGAACGGTTCGAATCGTGGCACGGCTACAAGGGTGGCAGGATTAGAGGCAATGAGCAAAACCCTTTCAACCAAAGTTGTTCTCTGTGACCTTGATGGGGTGGTGTGGTTGGCTCATCAACCAATTCCGGGTGCAGTGGATGCCATCGCACGCCTCAGGGAAGCAGGCATTCGAGTTCTCTTTGTCACGAATAATTCCTTCTCTACTCGTCAACAGCAGGTGGAGGCTCTGGGGCGAATTGGCATTGAGGCACAGGGTGATGTGATTACCTCCGCGATGTCGGCTGCCACCGCTGTGCAAAACGGATGGAGAGTCATGGTGTGTGGCGGCGAAGGTCTGATTGAAGAGGTTTCAATGGTCGGTGCCGAGGTGGTGGTGCCGTATGTCGATCGTGGCGCATCCGGATCTTTCGATGCAGTTGTTGTCGGATTCCATCGAGAGTTCGACTTTGAAGTACTCACTGACGCGTTAACGGCGGTGCGCGGTGGTGCAACTTTGATTGGGTCGAACAATGATCCGAATTATCCGACACCTTCCGGACCGATTCCTGGTGGTGGCGCAATTCTTGCTGCAGTGGAAAAGACAACAGGTGTTGCGGCATTGGTGACAGGCAAGCCGCATGCACCAATGGCCGAGTTGGTGTACGCCATATGCCCAGGTGTGTCCGCCGACGAGATGGTGATGGTGGGCGACATGCCAGAAACGGATGGTGCGTTTGCTCGCACGATTGGATGCGCGTACGCGCTGGTGCTGAGCGGAATGACGCCATCTGCAGATGGAGTGGATGCCGACATGGTCGAAGAATCACTTGCAGGCGTTGCTGATCGCATCCTGAACAACTGATTGCCTTGCCATAGCCCGAGTACGATGACGTCGTGCGAATGCGACTTGACGCTGCTCTAGTGAAGAGAGGTCTCGCAGAAAGCCGTTCCGAAGCGTCGCGATTGATCGATGCTGGTCATGTCACCGTGTCAGGGGCATTTGCTGACAAGTCGTCTCGCATGGTCGGGGCAGATGAACCCATCAATGTCGTCGTTGAAAAGAAGTTCGTGAGTCGCGGCGGCGAGAAGTTGTCGCATGCACTCGACAGTTTTGGCATTGAAGTGCTTGGTCGTTCTGTCATGGATGCTGGTGTCTCCACCGGCGGATTTACGGACTGCGTTCTGCAGCGCGGAGCTCGTCGTGTATTCGCAGTTGATGTCGGACGTAATCAACTGCATGAGCGGATCAAAGCTGACGAGCGCGTTGATTGGCGTGATGGCGTCAACGTGCGTGAGATTGAGCCTGAGGCGTTGCCATTTCCGTGCTCGCTGTTGGTGGCAGATCTTTCCTTCATCTCGCTGACAAAAGTTCTTCCTGCGTTGATGTCGGTAATGACGCCCGAAGAGGGGTTTGCGGTTCCGCACATGGCTCTCTTGGTGAAGCCTCAGTTCGAGGCCGGACGTGTGGAAGTGTCTCGTGGCAAAGGAGTCATTACTGACCCAGCAATCCACGCAGAGGCCATTCAGACCGTGCAGGACTGCGTGGAAAGCCTTGGCGGGACTGTCGGAGGCGTCATTGAGTCGCCCATCAAAGGCGCAGAGGGCAATACAGAATTCCTGATGTTCGTTGAATGCCCCACCTCTTCCGTAGGTTGTGAGCCATGACTCGTCTTGGCATCGCAGTACACCGGTTCCGTCCGGATGCTCTGCTTGTGGCCCGCCAGGTGGCGCAATGGGCGCAGCAACATGGCATTGGCACTGTGGTCGATGAGTCCGATGTTGCAGCTGTGGATTCGCCGCACGTTCTTCCTGGGGATGCTGGCGATGTTGACGTCCTCGTCTCCATCGGCGGTGACGGCACCATGTTGCGCTCGGTGCGCACTTTGAATGGACGCAACGTACCCATCATTGGTGTCAATCTCGGAACTCTGGGGTATCTCGCTGCAGTCGAGGCCGATGCGTTAATCGACTCGCTCGAGATGTGGCGCACCGGCAAGGAAGGCACAGAGTTCCATTACGACGATCGCATGTTGTTGGAAGTTGCTTTGTGGACGAAGGGTGCACGACTTGCAAATGTTCTAGCGCTCAATGAAGTGGTCATTGAAAAGCGCGAGACGGGGCATACCGTTCGCTTGGGTGTTGATATCGACAAGGCGCCATTCACAACCTATGCAGCTGATGGTTTGATTATCGCAACTCCCACTGGGTCGACGGCGTACTCCATGTCAGCCCGCGGCCCGATTTTGTCGCCGCGTTTGCGAGCAATGTTGATTACTCCTGTGTCTCCTCACATGTTGTTTGACCGTTCGATGGTTCTCGACGGTAATGAAGTTGCACGCATTGAAATTCTTGGGCATCGCCAGGTAAACGTTGCCACCGACGGCGACCTTGTGCACACATTGCATCCCGGAGATGTTGTTGAAGTGCGTGCGGCAGGGGAAGTGGCCAGGTTTATGAGATTTGAAGAGCGTCGATTCCATCAGATTTTGAAAACCAAATTTGGATTGAGTGATCGCTAATGCTTGTTGAGTTGTCGATTGAGAATCTTGGCATCATTGAGTCGTCGCGCATCTCGTTCAAAAACGGTTTCACAGCCTTCACTGGCGAGACGGGCGCCGGTAAAACCATGTTGGTCGAGGCAATCAACTTGGTCTGTGGGCGACGTGCTGAAACTTCGGTCATCCGTGATGGTGCCGACGAAGCTCATGTTGAGGCTCGTTTCGTGCGCGTTGGCGCTGATGGCGAAGAGGAAGAAGTCATTCTTGCCCGCACTATTCACCGTGAAGGTCGTAGCCGTGCGTACATCAACGGTCGCATGGCAACCGTGACCTCGCTTGCAGAGTTCGGCGAAGAACTCGTCGATATTCATGGTCAGCACGCGCATCAGCGTTTATTGACGGCAGCGGTCCAGCGCCAATCGCTTGATTTATTTGGTGCAATTGATCTCACTGAACTTCGTGAGGCCCGTGAAGCAGTCACTCAGATTGATGCAATGTTGGCTGCATTGGGCGGAGATGAAAAGTCCCGAGCACGTGAACTTGACCTGCTTGCGTTCCAATGCGATGAAATCGAATCCATTGGCATCACAAACCCGAATGAAGATGTCGAACTCTCTCAGGAAGAGGATCTGCTCGCAGATGTTGTTCGTCATCAAGAGTCGCTGTGGAAGGCGACTGCATTGCTGTCTGACGACGGGGCTGCCATCGAAAAGATTGGCGAAGCAATTCGTGTTCTCGGAAACGTGTCTTCAATGGGGGCTACTTCAGAACGCTTGAATGCATTGCTTGCAGAGGCAGAAGACCTTTCCCATCTCTTGCGGTCTGCTGCCGAAGGGACTGAAGAGAATCCAGAACGACTGGAATACATCAGGGTTCGTCGTCAGGCATTGCGAGACCTCATGCGCAAATATGGCGATTCTCTTGAGGACGTGATGGCCTTTGGGTTGGAGGCCCGTGCACGCCTCGATGAATTGACTGGGTATGCCGAGCGGGTGCAGGAATTGGAATCTTCCAAGAAGTCGGCTTTGGCAGCTTTACGTGTGGCTCAACTCAAGGTCGGCGATCAGCGCCGAAAGGCAGCCCCGGCGTTGGGGAACGCTGTACAAAGCCGTTTGCAACAATTGGCGATGCCCAATGCCACAGTGCAGGTTTCGGTGGGCGATACCGAGTCCGATCCGTCAGGTGAGTCGGTGGTCTTTATGTTGGCTGCAAACCCGGGAAGTGCTCCTCAGCCACTCACCAAAGTGGCAAGTGGGGGTGAATTGGCTCGTGTCATGTTGTCGCTCCGTTTGGTGCTCACAGGGGACCCAGCCACGATGGTGTTTGACGAAGTGGACGCCGGTATCGGTGGTGCTGCTGCAGTTGCGGTGGCCTCTGCCTTGCGTGAACTCGGAATGGGGCATCAAGTGTTTGCAGTGACTCACCTCGCACAAGTTGGAGCATCGGCACATCAGCAGATCTCTGTATCGAAGATTGTGAAGTCGAATCGCACCTACGGTTCTGCGTCGTTGGTCAAAGACGAAGATCGCGCTTCTGAAATTGCCCGTATGTTGTCGGGCGGTGTGGCAGATGAGTCAGCCATTGCTCATGCTCGAGACCTTCTGTCATCGTTGGGTGTTGATGTCGAAGCTCCTAAAAAGGGCAAAGGGAAGTCCCGCTAGGGGATTCTCAGGCAGTCGCCGTTATCGGTTATGCTGAGATCCCGTTAGCGGTTTAGACCTGGCGGGAGAAGCAATGCCAAAGCACATTTTCGTGACGGGTGGCGTTGCAAGTTCCCTTGGAAAAGGTTTGACAGCATCGTCACTTGGTCGTTTGCTCAAGATGCGTGGTCTCCGGGTCACCATGCAGAAACTTGATCCATACATCAACATCGACCCAGGCACGATGAATCCATTCGAGCATGGCGAAGTGTTCGTGACCGATGATGGAGGTGAGACTGATCTCGACCTTGGTCACTACGAACGCTTTATTGACGAAAATCTCACTCGTTCCTCGAATGCCACCACGGGCAGCATCTATCAGGCTGTGTTGGCCGCAGAACGTCGTGGTGACTACCTCGGAAAAACGGTTCAAGTCATTCCTCACGTCACAGACGAAATCAAACGCCGCATTAAGCGGATTGCCACGGAAGACACCGATGTTGTCATCACGGAAGTGGGCGGCACCGTTGGTGACATTGAGATTTTGCCGTTCTTGGAAGCAATTCGTCAGTTCCGTAATGAAGCAGGACGCGACAACGTTTGTTACCTGCATGTGACCTTGGTGCCTTTCATTGGGCCAAGTGGCGAGCAGAAGACAAAGCCAACCCAACACAGTGTGACGGAGTTGCGTTCTCGCGGTATTCAACCAGACATCATCGTGTGTCGCAGTGAGGAGCCACTGAGCACCGGTCTAAAGCGCAAGATTTCGCACATGTGCGACGTTGCACCAAATGCAGTTATCAACGCGGCTGACGCCCGCAACATCTATGAACTTCCTCTAATCCTTCACGAGGAGGGGCTCGACACTGTCGCGTGTGATGTGCTTCGTCTTGATGCAAACGTTGACTTGTCTTCGTGGGAGTCAGTGGTGGCCCTTGTCGATGCTGCGGTGAAGCCAGTTCGTATTGGCCTCATCGGAAAGTATGTTGAACTGCAAGATGCCTATCTCTCCATTGTCGAGAGTTTGAAGCACGCTGGATTCCATCATGGTGCCAAGGTTGAAATCGATTGGATTCAGGCAGAAGACGTTGAAGGCCTTTTGGCATCAGGTCGTCTAGATGGTCTTGACGGAATCATCATTCCCGGTGGATTCGGTAAGCGAGGTATCGAAGGAAAAATTGCGGCAGCTGCGTACTCGCGCGAGAACCTTGTTCCTTGTTTGGGTATTTGCCTCGGCATGCAGGTGATGACCATCGAATATGCGCGTCATGTTCTTGGTCTTGCCGATGCAAACAGCACTGAGTTCGAGCCAGCGACAACGAATCCTGTTATCGACCTGATGAATGATCAACGCGACGTCACCGACATGGGCGGCACAATGCGTTTAGGCGCCTACCTTGCAGTTCTCGAGCCAGGCACGAAAGTTGCCGATGCCTACGGCGAGTCTGTCGTGAGCGAACGTCATCGTCATCGTTGGGAATTCAACAACAACTATCGTGCTCGATTCGAGGAATCCGGATTTGTGTTCAGCGGCAACTCTCCCGATAAGCGACTCGTGGAATTCATTGAATTGACCGATCATCCATATTGGGTTGCTACTCAGGCTCACCCAGAGTTCAAGAGCCGTCCTGATCGCCCGCATCCATTATTCCGTGAACTCATCGCAGCTGCATTGGTGAATCGCGAGAAGCGATTGGCACGTGCGGACGCATCTGCGACTGCATAACTACAGATGTCGTCAGAGCCGAATTCATCTCGGTTTGTTACTGCGGAGACTCAGGTCATTCACTCATGGGCGATGTTTCGTTTGTTGCGTCGCATTGTCAACGGATCTCGAGGCGAGCACTTTGAGCGTACGTTTGTCAGTACTCCAGGTGCTGTAGCGACAGTTGCCGTTACGAATGAGGGCAACGTCGTTCTTGTCTCTCAGTACCGAGCAAGTTTTGATTCGTTTGTTCTGGAGATTCCCGCAGGAATGCGCGACATCGAGGGTGAAGATCCTGCTGTAACGGCGGTGAGAGAACTTCGTGAAGAAACAGGTTTTCACGCTAAGTCGATTGAGATGTTGGGGGAGTGTTTGTCATCTCCTGGTGTGACTGACTCCAGTGTGATTGTGTACTTAGCAACAGGATTGACAGCTGGTGAATTCCAGCCGCATGGACCTGAGGAAGAGGCAATGCAAACAATGCTTGTTCCGTTTGCTGAAGCTCTTGAGATGCTGAATGATGGCCGTCTGCAAGATGCAAAGTCCGCATATGGTCTTTTGTTGGCGGCTCGTCGTCATCCACATTTAGTGAGATAGTTGGACGTGGCGTCGTCGGCAACTCTCTCGCGAGAAGCAGAATCATTTCTTTTGTGGATGACAGTTGAGCGAGGCCGCTCTGTGAACACCATCTCGTCATATCGCCGCGATTTGCGAAAGTACGAAGAGTTTCTTTTACAACGGAAGAAAAATGTTCTTGAAGCGTCGGAAGACGATGTTGAATCTTTTGTCCATGCATTGCAGGCAACAGGTGAGGCTGTCGCAAGTACAGCTCGACGGTTGGCTGCTCTTCGAATGTTGCATTCGTATCTGGTCGCAGAAAACATTCGACCTGACAATCCTGCTGCACGTGTGGAGGGGGTCAGAGTTCCGACCGGTGTTCCAAAACCGTTGTCACTGTCAGAAGTGGAATCACTGCTGTCGTCGGTGGTAGGGGAAGATTCGCTGGCGTTGCGGGATCGTGCATTGCTTGAGTTTCTCTATGCCACAGGCGCGCGAATTTCAGAGGCCTGCGATTTGAACCTGGATGATCTTGATTTGAATGCTCGGGTTGTTCGCCTCTTTGGCAAAGGTTCAAAGGAGCGAGTTGTACCGTTCGGTCGAACTGCAGAGAGTCATCTCCGTGCATATCTCTCTCTTGGTGGTCGGGAGATGTTGGCGCCGGAGTTTTGGGCTCGACGAGGGGATCGTGAAGCAGTTTTTCTGACGAATAAGGGGAGGCGGCTTAATCGTCAGAAGGCATGGCATATCGTTCGAGATGCCGGTGTCTCTGCGGGGATTGCCCAGGAACTGTCGCCACACGTTCTGCGTCACTCGTGTGCCACGCACATGCTGGAACATGGTGCTGACTTACGTATCGTGCAAGAGATGTTGGGTCATGCGACAATCTCCACGACGCAGATTTACACCAGGGTTTCTCAGGAGAGATTGTGGAGCGTGTATCGCGAAGCACATCCAAGGGCGAAGGGCTAATGAAGAAGTTGTGGCATCTCGTGAAACGCGCAGTGACGTCGTATTCCAACGACCCTTTATCTGGCTCTGACGTGGAGCGAGTGGAACGAATTCTGATGCAGCAAGAGTTCGAGTTGTGGTGGACGATGCCCCCACGCGATCAAAGGCATTCTTTGCGGGTGCATGAACGTTTTATGAGGTTCTATCCGCCAGCAAAGCGCACAGAACAAGCAGCAGTGTTATTGCATGATGTTGGCAAGACCGTCTCAGGCCTTGGGTGGTTCTTGCGAATTGTTGCAACAGTTGTCGGTTCTCGGGGTGTCAGGTTTGCGATGTACCACGATCACGAAAATCTTGGTGTGCAGATGTTGCAGGGGATAAGCGAACAGCGAACAATTGATCTCATCGGTGGTCAGGTTCATGACGCAGTCATGACCGCGTTGCGCGACGCAGATGAGATTTAGATGCGGGGCATCAAGCCAATAGCGCGGTGCGCGCGATCAAGTGTTTGGGCAGCAACTTCACGAGCGCGTTGGTTACCAATTTTCAGCAAACGTGCAAGTTCGCCCTTGTCGTTCATTAGTTCGAGGTAGCGAGAGCGAATCGGATCAATGAGAGCGATAACAGCGTCTCCCGTATCTTTCTTCAGCGGGCCGTACTGGCTGTAGCTTTCGGCCAACTGTTCAGCGGGTGTGCCCGTTGCCGCGGAAAGAATGTCGAGCAAGTTGGATACGCCGGGCTTATTTGCACGGTCATACGAAACGACGCCGTCAGAGTCCGTGACCGCGCGCTTGAACTTCTTCTCGATGACAGAGTTTTCGTCAAGCAAGTACACGATTCCGTTGTCGGTCTCCGCAGACTTTGACATCTTTGAGGTGGGGTCCTGTAGGTCCATGACGCGTGCACCGGCTTTTGGATGCACAGCTTTCGGTAGAACAAAGGTGTCACCAAATCGATGGTTGAAGCGAATTGCAATGTCTCGCGTGATCTCGATGTGTTGACGCTGGTCTTCGCCCACGGGAACTTCGTCGGCGTCATAAAGCAAAATGTCGGCTGCTTGCAGGGCGGGGTATGTGAAAAGCCCGGCTGAGATGAAGTCGCCTTCACGTTTTGCTGACTTGTCCTTGAACTGAGTCATGCGACTGAGTTCGCCGAACGAGACAGTGCACTCCATGATCCACGCAAGTTCTGTGTGCTCATGGATGTGGCTTTGGACGAACACTGTGGCGACTTCAGGGTCAAGACCGACGGCAAACAGCATGGCGGCTAATTCCACGGTGGTCTGGCCGAGAATTCCTGGCTGTTCGGTGACAGTGAGAGCGTGGAGGTCCACAATGCCGTGGAATACGTCGCCGTCGTGCTGGCCAGACACCCAGTTGACCAAAGCACCCAAATGGTTACCAAGGTGGACCGAGCCGGTGGGCTGAATGCATGAAAGGACGCGAGGCACGCTGAAACGCTACTGCCTTCGGGCATTGGGGGCAGGGTTGGTTTAAGGGTCTCAGAGGCCCGACAAGTACGATTGACCTGTGGCAATCGAAGTGGCAACCCCGGTCTATGAAGGCCCCTTCGACCTCCTCTTGCACCTGATTATGCGCGAGGAGGTGGACATCCACGAGATCAGCCTCTCCACCATTGTTGATGCCTATTTGGCTGAGTTGGTCAAGATGACCCAGCTCGACCTTGAGATTGCGACTGAGTTCCTTCTCATTGCTGCCACTCTCATCGAATTGAAGACTCGACGTCTGTTGCCCGGCAAGGAAACGGTTGATCTTGATGAAGAATTGGCCCTGTGGGAAGAGCGGGATCTTCTCCTTGCGCGTCTTCTTGAAGCCAAGACATTCAAGGATGTCGCCAAAGTACTTGCTGTCTTTGTCGATGATGCCGACCGTGTGTATGCGCGTGTCGTTGGTGTTGACGAACGTTTCGAAGATGTTGTGCCTGACTTGCTTGAAGGCATGACTATCGAGAAGTTGCAGATGGGTTTCATACGTGCCATCACGCCGCGTCCACGTGACGAAGTCAATCTTTTTCACGTGTCGCCCATTCGTTTCACTGTTGCCGAAGCAGTAGAAGAACTGATGGATGAACTCCCTCGCATGGCACGCACTTCATTCCGCTCGCTCACGACTGGACTCGTTGAGCGTCTTGAAGTTGTCGTGCGTTTCTTGGCGTTGTTGGAGATGTACAAACAGGGCTATATCGAAATTGATCAGATTGATCGTTTCGGAGACATCGTTGTTGAGTGGACAGGTATCGGGCCAGGTGACTCTGGCCCGCTTGAGATTGATTTGTACGAGGGCTAAGGATTATGGAAGCTGAAGTAACGACAGAGGCCGTACGTGCTGTGGAAGCGATTCTTATGGTCGCCCATGAACCTGTACCGACAGATCTCATCGCTCAATTGGTCGAACTGCCAAGTGCGACGGTGGAAGAAGTGTGCGTCCGACTCGCAGAGTCATATGAGTCTGCAGGTCATGGTTTTCAGGTTGCAAAGGTTGCAGGCGGCTGGCGTTTTCAGACGCACCCTGATCTTGCTCCGTACGTGGAGCGTTTTATTCTCGATGGGCAGCGCGCACGCTTGTCTGGTGCCGCACTAGAAACACTTGCCATCATTGCTTACAAGCAGCCCATCTCGCGTTTGCAGATTGCATCTATTCGCGGCGTTGACCCAGACGCTGTGATGCGTACATTGCATGGCCGTGGTTACATCGCGCCAGTTGCTCGCGATAACGGACCTGGGCAAGCAGTGATGTGGGGAACAACTCAGTTGTTCCTTGAAAAATTAGGTCTTGCATCATTGGCTGATATGCCACCGATTGCAACGTTCGTGCCCGACGCATCTTTGGTGGAAGCGTTGGAAAAGACACTGCGGATTGAAGCAGAACCACTTGTTACGGCGGACGCCTCGGAAGAAACTGAAGCGCCATCGGAAGAGGCTGCTGAGTCTGTCGAAAGTACTGAGGCAGAGTAAGTGCCGCGCAACACCTCGCCGGGAGGCGCGGTTCCAGAGCCTCCATTGTGGGAGACACTGATTCAGAACGCCAAGGATGCAGAAGCCGAAGGTGAGCGCCTGCAAAAAGTTCTCGCTCGTGTCGGTTTCGGTTCTCGTCGTATTTGTGAGGATCTCATTGCAGATCGTCGAGTGACGGTCAATGGTGAGATCGCGATTCTCGGACGACGTGTCGATGTTTCGAAAGACGAAGTGTGTGTTGACGGCCATCCTGTGGGTGTCGTTCCGGGTCTCGTCTACTACCTGATGAATAAGCCAGAAGGTGTCGTGACAACGTCATCAGATACCCATGGTCGTCCCACGGTCTTGGAGATGGTTCCTGAAGAGCCGCGAGTGTTCTCGGTGGGTCGTCTTGATATGGAAACCACCGGGTTGTTGATTCTGACGAACGACGGACAGTTGACTCAGCATCTCACTCACCCAAGCCGGGGCGTGGAGAAGGAATACATCGCGGAAGTGGAGTGCGGTCCCCGTGGTGTTTCCCATGGTGCGTTGCGGGAACTTCGTGAAGGTGTGGAACTTGAAGATGGATGGACGGCACCTGCGCAGGTGGGGCAACCAGAGCCTGGCGTTCTGCGCATCATTATTCACGAAGGACGTAATCGACAGGTTCGCCGCATGTGTGATGCCGTGGGCTACCCAGTGATTCGGCTTGTACGAACACGTATTGGTCCTTTGATGGACACGAGATTGGCCCCGGGCGACTGGCGTGAGCTGACACTTGATGAAGTGCGTGCGTTATCTGGGGCAGTCGAAGACATCGACATGGATACCATTTAGTTGTGAAATCGTCTGCTTCATTCGCTGCAGGTCGAGCAAATGTGCTCGGACTTGGCTTAATCGGCGGTTCATTGGCCCTTGCGCTTCAGCGTGCTGGATACGAAGTGGGCGGACATGATGCTGATTCTGCAAAGACTGCGGTGGCGCTTGAACGTGGAATTATCAATCACGGTGAACTCTTTGAAGATGCAGAAGTCACTTTTGTTGCAACACCGGTGAACACAGTTGCAGAGCAGGTTTCTATCGCATTGCAACAAACCTCAGGCGTTGTCACCGATGTCGGATCTGTGAAGGCACACGTTTCAACGGCGATTTCTGATCCTCGTTTTGTTGCTGGTCACCCGATGGCCGGTTCGGAGCTCGATGGGCTTGATGGTGCAGATGCCGCCATGTTCGAAGGTGCTGTGTGGGTCCTGACGCCTTCGGCATCATCGTCTGATGTTTCTTTCTCGACGCTTGCAGGTCTCATCACAAAGATCGGTGCGGAAGTTGTTGCACTTGACCCACAACATCACGACGACTTAGTTGCAATTGTGAGCCACGTTCCGCACCTGACTGCGGCAACGTTGATGCGACTCGCAGACAATCGTTCCGAAGAGCATCTTGCGTTGTTGCGTCTCGCTGCCGGCGGTTTCCGAGATATGACGCGTATTGCTTCGGGGCGTCCTGGAATTTGGTTGGACATTTGCGAACAGAATCGCGATGCCATCGTGCGTGGTCTTGATTCCCTTATTGGTGGTCTCTCTGAAATGCGCGACATCGTTGCTGCGGGTAATCGCGAGGCTCTCTTCGCTTCGCTTGACCAAGCACGACGTGCTCGTATGAATCTTCCCGTGGGCGCTGGCTCTGTCGAAGACCTCGTGGAAGTGCGTATTCCTATTCCGGACCGTCCCGGTGGTGCAGCTGATGTCTTCACGTTGTCGGGAGAACTTGCGGTCAACATTTATGACTTCGAAGTTGTTCACTCCGCTGAGGGAGATCGCGGTGTCATGGTGACAGTGATTCGTGCTGAGCATGCAGACATCTTCCGTGGTGGACTTCTTGCTCGCGGATTCCGACCAGCAGTGCAACCATTGACATGAGCACTGTCACGTTCTCGGCCCCGCAAGGGAAATTGAATGCAACGGTTCGTGTCCCGGGTTCAAAAAGTGTCGCTAATCGGGCGTTGGTATGTGCTCTGTTAGCTGAAGGTGAGTCGCGCATCTCTGGTCTCCCAGACGGCGATGACACGGCAGTCATTCTTGATGTGCTCAATCAGATGAAGCGAATGCGACAAGACGAAAATGCCATTGTGGTGTCCGGATCTCGTGAAGTGAAATTGCTAGGGATCATTGACGCACAATTGGCTGGCACGTCGTCTCGATTTTTAACAGCTGTTGCAGCACTGGGCGATGCGACGTGCATTGTTGATGGCGGTGAACCACTTCGCGGTCGTCCCATGACAGATCTACATGATGCACTTTCTTCGCTTGGTGCTGAACTGACTCCTCTTGGCCAGGCTGGACATCTACCTATTTCGGTGAGTCGAGGTTCAATTCACGGAGGGCACATCTCCATTCGTGGCGATGTTTCCAGTCAATTCATCTCAGCGCTGATGTTGATTGGACCAATGCTTGATGACGGACTGGTCGTTGACGTGGTTAGTGAACTTGTTTCTCGTTCGTATGTGGAGATGACGGCACAAGTGATGTCTTCGTTCGGAGCGGAGGCGCAGATTTCTGATGCACAGATCTCGATTGCGCCTGGCGGATACAAGGCGACGGACTATGTGGTTGAGCCTGACTTCTCTTCGGCCGCATTTCCGCTTGTTGCTGTTGCATTGCGAGAAGGCACCGTGAGCGTGCCGTCGCTGGCATTGGCGGAGATGCAGGGCGATGCTGAAATTCTGGAAATCTTGAAGAAGATGGGATGTGCCGTCTCGAAGAAGAATTCAGACATAGAGGTGTCTCGTTCCGATCAGCGCTTGCATGGAATTGAAATTGACATGTCTGACTGTTCGGATCTAGTTCCTGCCGTCGCTGTGGGGATGCTGTTTGCTGATTCGGATAGCCGAATCACTGGAGTGGGGTTTATTCGTCGCAAAGAAAGCGACCGCTTGGGCGACCTTGCATCTGAACTTCAGAAGATTGGCGCAGAGATCGAAGTGGAAGAAGACGGACTCGTTATTCATCCATTACGAGACATGCGTCCTGCCTCGTTAAGCACTCATCATGACCATCGTCTGGCCATGGCATTTTCATTGCTGGCACTTTCCATTGAAGGTGTGGAAATCGAGGACCCAGCTGTCGTCTCGAAGAGTTGGCCCGGTTTCTTTGCCGATATGGGTGCAATCCTCGGTGCCTCTGGCAGCCAGCACTAGCCTCGCGATATGGAAGTTTCTGTCGTCGCCTTTGATGTGGACAACACGTTGACAGTGCGTGACTGTGTCGTTCCGTTTATGCGTCGCGTTGCTGGTACGTCAACTCTTGTTTTTGCCATGGTGCGACGACCGCTTGACGTTCTGCGCATGATTGCGGCAAAGGACCGAGATGCCCTGAAAGCTTTCTTTGTTTCGGCTGCATTTGCAGGAAAATCTGTTGATGAGGTGAATGAGATAGCTGTGGCGTTCGCTGAAGTGGTCGCTGAGAAGTGGATGCGGCCCGATGTTGCCCAACGCTTGCGTTGGCATCAAGAACAAGGTCATGTCGTTGTTTTGGTTTCGGCCTCGTTGCAGCCATATCTCGATGTACTGGGCGACTTGTTGGAGGTCGATGCAGTGCTGTGCACGGGCCTTCAGGAAACTGATGGCGTGTACTCCGGAGAAATCGTGGGCGCAAATTGTCGTGGTGCAGAGAAAGTTGAGCGTCTGCATTCGTGGTGTAGTTCCGCCGGTATACCAGTGTCGGCTGTGAAGTATGCATACGGTGATTCTTCAGGAGATCACCAGCTGCTCCTATCGGTAGAGAATGGTGTGCTTGTGAAGTCGATTGAGTTGACGCGAGTTCCCGCATGATGAAGGCAATTCTGAAAGAGGCTCGTCCGAACCAATGGACGAAGAATGTTCTCGTATTCGCTGCCCCTGGCGCTCTTGGAGTGTTGAATCAGTGGCAACCACTGTGGAAGACATTGGTGATGTTTGTGGCGTTCTGTCTTGTTGCGAGCGGAACGTATTACTGGAACGACATCAAGGATGTTGAGCAAGACAGGTTGCATCCAAAGAAGAAGTTCCGCCCTATTGCCAGCGGGGCTATTCCATTGCCTGTCGCTCGTGTGGTGGGTACAGCATTGCTGCTGGGTGGCCCAGCATTGGCCGCGTCTATTCGCGTGCAAGCTGGTGGGGTTGTTGCTCTGTATGCAGTCTTGACGATTGCATACAGCACGCGTCTAAAGCATGTTCCATTGCTTGATCTTGCGATTGTTGCAAGTGGATTTGTTCTGAGGGCAATGGCGGGTGCAGCGGGTACTCAAACCCCGATGTCGAATTGGTTTGTTCTCTGCACTACTTTCGGATCTTTCTTTATCGTGACGGGGAAGCGCTTCGCAGAGCTTGCAGAGATGGGGGAGAATGCCGCCAGTACGCGTGCATCGCTGAAGGCCTACACCATTCCGTATCTGCGTCAAGTTCTCGTTGTGTCCTGCACTGCAACAGTTGTTACCTACTGCATGTGGGCCTTTGAGAATTCATCGAATTCGGGCGAGTCGTTCCCACTGCACAGCCTCTCAATCATTCCGATGGTGTTGGCTCTGCTTCGCTATCTCATGGTTCTCGAAAATGGTGGCGGCGGCGCACCTGAAGAAGTATTTATGAGCGATCGTGCGCTGCAGTTTTATGGTCTCGTTTGGGTGCTTGTGTATGGCTGCGCCGTTTACAGTGCGTAAGCATCAGATTCGACCTTTTTCGTCAGTTTCCAGCGTCTAGAATCATTCAATGACGATGCAGCGCCTATCGGGGTGGGGTCGCACAGCTTGGACTGTTGCAGACGTTATTTCCAGCACCGATGAGAACACCATTCGGAACACGTTGACTGGTGTCGGCGACAGAGGAGCGATTGCTCGTGGTCTTGGTCGTTCGTACGGTGCTGCCGCGCAAAATGCTGGTGGAACAGTCATCGAAATGACAAGTGAGCATGATCCTCTCGGAGTCGATGCAGTTCTCGATCCATTGTCAGGTGTGCTTGACGTTGCCTCGAGTGTGAGCCTCGATTCCATCTTGCGCATGTGTGTGCCGCGTGGTTGGTTTGTGCCCGTGACGCCAGGGACTCGATTTGTGACAGTCGGAGGTGCAATCGCGTCAGACGTGCACGGAAAGAACCATCACATTGACGGAAGCTTCGGACAGCATGTTTTGTCAATGACAGTGATGTTGTCCTCGGGCGAGATTGTTGAGATGAGCCCAGAAAGTAACCCCGCATGGTTTTGGGCGACTGTTGGCGGCATGGGCCTCACCGGAATTGTCCTTCGCGCTTCGATTCAAATGTTGAGCATCGAGAGTTCCAAGGTGCGCGTTGAGACGGAGCGTCTTGCGAATTTTGACGCAGTGTGTGAGGCAATGTCAGGTGATGGAGAAGATGACTCGTATCGCTATTCCGTTTGCTGGGTAGACCTTTTGGCAACGGGTTCATCCATGGGT
The DNA here is from genome assembly GCA_937927625.1 of uncultured Actinomycetes bacterium. Taxonomy (GTDB): domain Bacteria; phylum Actinomycetota; class Acidimicrobiia; order Acidimicrobiales; family Ilumatobacteraceae; genus UBA2093. Next base: position 15,909 of record CALBSD010000058.1, read on the forward strand.
CGTGGTGTGTTGACTCGCGGTGACCATGCATCGGCCTCGGAATCAGACGATGACGATCCATTGCATTACGACCCGCGATTGCGTGTTTCTGCACCCGGTTGGGTTCCTAATGGCCTGTTGAACAAGTTGTCGATCAAAGCATTCAATGAGGCGTGGTATCGCAAGGCGCCCTCGAATCGCCACGTTGGATTGGAATCAATTCCGGCGTTCTTTCACCCTCTTGATGGCGTGAATAAATGGAATCGTCTTTACGGCCCACAAGGATTCATTCAGTATCAGTTCATCGTTCCTCTGGATCGCACAGATGTTTTGCGCAAAGTCATCGAAACATTCTCTTCTGCAGGCGTGGCCTCTTTCTTGGCAGTGCTGAAGCGAATGGGGTCGCAGAACTTGGCGCCACTTTCGTTCCCCACGGAGGGTTGGACTCTCACATTGGACATGGCCGCGGGTATCAAGGGACTTGCAGAGTTGCTGTCGACGGTCGATGCGATGGTTCTCGACGCGGGAGGACGGCATTACTTGGCGAAAGATTCGCATGCGTCTCCAAGTGCTGTTCGCCGTGGTTACCCACGGTTTGAAGAATGGATGACAACGCGTGATGCGATGGATCCATCAGGATTATGGCGCAGTGATTTGGCTCGCCGTCTCGGTTTAGTTGATCCAAGGAGAAACTCATGAAAAATGGTGTCGGAGTTGCACAGAACATTGTGTTGTTCGGCGGTACTAGTGAAATTGGCCAGGCAATTCTTCGCCGTGTTGTGAAGCCCGGTGTTTCGCGTCTTGTTCTCGTGAGCCGCGATATCGACGCTGCAATTCAAGTGAGCCAAGAATTAGTGGGCGCACACCCAGAGCTCGATGTTCATCATGTTCGTTATGAGGCGAGCGATGCCGCATCAATGGAGCATGTTGTTGCAGAGGTTGCTGATGCAATCGGCGACATCGATGTTGCAGTCGTTGCCCAGGGCTTACTTAATGAAGGTGCCGACTATTACGCAAACCCTTCTTCCTTAATCGATCTCGTGAACGTGAACTTCACGGGTGAAATGGTTCTTCTGTATGCCCTCGCATCGCGGATGCGTCAGCAGGGCTACGGCAAGATTGTTGTCTTGTCTTCAGTTGCCGGAGAGCGTGTTCGTCGCGGCAATCCCGTTTATGGCGCTACCAAGGCTGGCATCGATGGTTTCGCATTGGCGATTGATCATGAACTTGCGGGCTCAGGTGCCTCGGTACTCGTCGTGCGTCCCGGTTTCGTCACAACAAAGATGACGACGGGAATGAAAAAGGCACCATTGTCGACGGATCCCGAGACAGTGGCTCGAATTGTGGAAAAGGGTATTTCGTCAGACAAGAAGATTGTTTGGGCACCTGCTCCGCTTCAGTGGATGTTCCTCATTCTGAAGAACCTTCCGATTGTTATTTGGCGTCGTTTGCCAATTTGATCATCAGGGGATTGCGGCCCGAACCCCGTACATGCCCATCACCGTTACAAGACCTGTTGCAAACAGAATCAATGTGATTGGCCACCATTTGTCTTCATCATCACGTAATGCACGTGCAACGGGAAAGATGAGAGGGAATGCGGTGAAGAGGAATCGCGGGCGTGCTGTCACGGTTGCCGGCAGGAGCATGAGGATGAGAACTCCCGCCGTGTAGGCCATGTACATCGCTGGAATTCGATATTTCTTTAGACACCACAGACCCAGAATCATTGCCAACATTGATGCAGCAGTCAGAACAGTGGTCGGCGAACTTGTGGGGTGTAGGAAGAAGTCAAACGTGCGTGTAATCGCTGTGGCACCAAAACTTGTTCCTTCCTTCCATGCTTCCGTTTGTACTCGGAACCAAGCGAAATTCTCATCCGTGTGATGGACCAGGAATGCCATGAAACCGATAAATCCAATCGGTGAAAGCGCTGGTGCAATTAATGCTTTCCATTCACGGTCATCTTTAATCGCGATTAGTGCAGCCACTGCGCACGCCAGGACGAGGGCGACTCCATTAGGACGACATGCTGTTCCAATGGCCGCCAGTACACCGGCAGATACCCATGCCTTTCGGCGCAATGCAATGAAACACAAGCAAGAGATGCACAACATGAGCGCCTCTGAATACGCCATGCTGAGAACAAAACTTCCCGGGAAGAGCGCAGCGATAATCATCGCCTTTTCGGCTGTTTTGGCATCAAAGAGATCGCGTGCGATTGTGCCGATGAGATAGATGAAGAATGCACCGAGAATGAGGTTGATCATCAAAGCGACGCTCACGGGTCCGCCAGGAATGATGTTGTCGAAATAATGGACTAATCGGGGGTACATCGGGAAGAATGCGGCGCGGGCATCGGAAACGAAATACGTCACGTTCGGCATGATGTGATGTGGGTAGCCCTGGCGCACCACATCGAGATACCAGTGGCCATCCCAGCTGTCGAAAACCTGTACGAGCGCTGTGAGCCCACCTTTAGGTTCTTGTTCATTGACGCGAGCAGTGACGGCGTCTGCAGCGACAGCGATAGACGCGCCCATGATGACAACGAGTCGGGAGAGTAAATATGCAATGGCTCCTCTGCGAAGTGCACGACCCCATGGGTCGGAAGCAGGTGGCAGGGAAGAGGTGCGGAAAGCGTTTTTCAAAGTCTTCATAGGTACCCAAGGGCAGAAACAGATTACGCCTCCTGAGGCGGCGCCTCAGGCTCTGTGGCACGATGTGGCATGTCCGAAATTGAGATTTCCTATCCACGGGATGGCGTTGCCCAAATCACTATGAATCGCCCCGACAAGCTCAATGCAATGACGTCGGAGATGGTGGAACAGTTGCACGAGGCATTCTCCGCAGTGGGTCGAGATCGTGAGGTTCGCGTGGCCATTCTCACGGGTGCTGGTCGCGGGTTTTGTGCGGGACTTGACCTTGGTGGCTACGGCGAGGCGCCTGGGTATCAATGGAATGGGGCTGTGGAGAAGGGTTTTGCCATTCAGAAGCACATTGCTTCTCTCATTCCTCGTATGCGATCGATTCCACAGCCCATCATCTCGGCTGTGAATGGCCCGGCTTCTGGCGGTGGATTCGCTCTAGTTCTCGGTTCAGACATCCGTATTGCTGCTCAATCCGCTCGGTTCAATGCGGCCTTCATCCGCATTGGTCTGTCTGCTTGCGATATCGGTACCAGTTGGTTGCTGCCTCGATTGGTGGGTGCGGCACGCGCTCAGGAACTGATGTTGACGGGCCGACTCTTCGATGCTGAAGAAGCTGTCAGGATCGGTCTTGTTGTGGACGCTGTCCCCAATGAGGCTCTGATGGATGCAGTCTTCGCCAAAGCCGAGGAGATCAAGATCAATACGCCACTTGGTGTGGCTTTGACAAAAGAGGGCATGTGGACTGCGCTTGAGATTCCCGGTTTACAGGCAGCCATTGACTTAGAGAATCGTCAGCAAATTATGGCCAGTTTCTCTGATGATGCCCGTGAGACGCGTCGAGCAAAATCGGAAGGTCGCGCCCCCGAATATCGGGGCTAATTCATACCGTTGACATTTCGTTCAAATCTCCACGGAATCGGAATAGGGGCCGACCGCCGACTAGTTTGAAGACGTGAGCGAACGCGAAATCATGACATGGGACATCTTCGGAGGTGCGAGTCGTGAACTCGCCACGAGCGTTGCGGAATCGGGTTATGAACCTGACATCATCCTTGCGATTGCCCGCGGTGGTTTACTTGCCGCAGGTGCACTCGGATACGCACTTGCAGTCAAGAACCTCTACACCATGAACGTTGAGTTCTACACCGGTGTTGATGAGCGTCTTCCGGTCCCCATGATTCTTCCTCCCGTCCCAGACTTAGTGGAACTTCGTTTCGCCCGTGTACTCATCGTTGACGACGTAGCTGATACCGGTCACACATTGAAGATTGTTGAAGACTTCTTCCGTGGTCGAGTGAAGGAAGTTCGTTCTGCAGTTCTCTATGAGAAGTCACATTCAGTTGTGCAGTGCGACTACGTCTGGAAGAAGACTGATCAGTGGATCAATTTCCCATGGAGCGACAAGGATCCAGTCGTTCAGCGCGAAGGCATCGTTAAAGACGCCTGATTACGTCATCTCTTTGATGATGGTGAGTGCGGCATTGCGCCCACTTGCACCCCAAACACCTGCGCCAGGGAATGTTGCTGCGCCAGTGAGATACAAACCCTTAATAGGTGTGTGATACCTCGTGAGTTCCGGCGTCGAGCCAATGAACGCTGCTAGTGGTCCACCGCCAAAACTTGTTGCATGCCCCTTCGGCAGGTGGAATTTCGTTTCATAGTCAACGGGTGTCATGACGCGCCAATCAATGATGGATTCCATGAACCCAGGCTGCGCCAAAGTGGCGAATTGTTTGAGCCATCTCTCGGGCTCATCTCGGGAGTCCCACCCATCGGTGAATGAGTAGGGCGTGTACAACGCTTCAAGGCTGAAAACATGTTGACCCACGGGAGAAATTGAATGGTCGACAACAGAAGGAACATTTGCCAACAGCGCCATACGAGGCATCGTTCGGCCCTCGCGCATCAGTTGTGCACCGCGGTGAAGCTCTGCGAGTGATGGGCTCACCACCATGGTGGAAGCAAATGGTGTGCTGTATCTATCGGGTGCCACGCCAGCAAGGGTGGGCGGTGTAGAGGTGATGGCATCAATTTTCGATTCGTAGCCTTCACCCGCAGCAGTGTTTCGCCACCGTTCAACAAGAGCCGATGCTCGCGCCGGTGGATTCTTCAGCCACGAAACAATTGTTCGATGTGGATCGCAAGCGGACACAACAATGCGGGCCGTAACAGTGGCTCCGTCGCTTGTTTGTACTGCGCTGACTCGAGAACCTTCGCAGACAATTCCGGTCACTTTCGTGTTGGTGCGTAATAGACCACCTGCTTGCAGGAATGATTGTTTCAGTGCCTCAGGGAGTGCGCCACTGCCACCTTCGGGCCGTCCGACTTTGGCCACGTGGCGAAGTGCGAAGGCAATTGCGCCCAGACCGGTACCAGGTGTCTCGGGTGATAGGCCCCACACAACAGGGCCCTCCACCATTGCTGGCCCGATGATCGCTTCGTTATCAAAGAACTGACGCATGACGTCGGCAGCCGACATACGGCTCATCTTCAACATTGTTGAGACGCCACGACCACCTTTCTTGACTACTGAAGCGATGAGGGAACCACGAGTGGGTGGATGTGATGCAGCATCGAGGATCAATTTGGCGACTGGTATCGCAGTGCGTGCAAATTTGCGGTAACCATCAATTGCATCGGGATGGGACGCGGCGAGTGATTCAAGCGTGTGCTCAACGTCATGCCAAATTTCCCATGGCTTCCCAGTGTTCCAGTCGAGATTGATTTGGGGCGGCTCAATATTGATGTACGTGAGCCCATGGGATGCGAGATTGAGCTCTTCTGCAACGGGTGTGGTCCGAATTGTGAGGTGGTCGCAATTACAAATATTCACAGTGGATCCGGCGAAGAGATCGGAAGCGGCCGTGCCGCCAACCTCAGACCGAGCCTCGATGAGCAAAGTGCTCAGGCCGTACCGCGCAAGGTAAGCGGCTGTCACAAGTCCGTTATGACCTGCGCCGATAACAACTGCGTCGAAATCTGTTGTTGATCGCTTCGTCATTGGTTCATTCTTTCACTGGGATAGGTTGAAGACATGTCTTCTTCTCGCAATCTCGCAGATCTTCGTGCCCCCGAAATTCCAGGATCATTAACGAAGGATTCCATTATTGTTCTGCCTTTGGGGGCAATCGAGCAGCACGGTCCCCATCTTCCACTGAATACAGACTTTGTTGTCGCCGATGCAGTCTCTCGTGCCGCAGTTGAGAAGGCGGGCGAGGAGACAAACACATGGCTGTTGCCAACACTTCCTTTCACAAAGTCGAATGAACATGCATGGTCTGCTGGCACCTTTTGGCTTTCGGCCACCACGCTGATGTCGGTTCTTGACGACATTGCCCGCAGTGTTGCATCGACGCCTGCCAGGAAGATTCTTTTCATTAACGGCCATGGTGGCAACAGCGCATTGACAGCAATGATGAATCGTGAAATTCGTTTGAAGTACGGACTCCAGACGTTTCTTGCACATCCGCATATGCCTGCCGATCAGGGTGGTAGCTCTGCAGCCTCTGAATTAGGCATGGGCGTACATGGAGGAATGGACGAAACCTCCGTGATGCTACATCTGCGTCCTGACCTCGTTGACATGAGCCTCGCTGTCCGTCGAGTGCCAGAGAAACTTGCACAAAATGAGCAGGTTCGTTTCGGTGGTCATGTTGCCTTCGGCTGGTTGTCTAATGACTTCTTCCCTGACGGTCATATTGGTGACCCCACAGGTGCAGATGGCGCCATCGGAGCGCAAATGTTTTCGTCAGCTGTGGATTCGCTGTGTGGCGCATTACGTGAGATCAGTACCTTCGACTACGGACGCTAAGGACCGGAGCTCGCAGCTCGGTGTTGAAACAATAACGGAGCAACGAAAAAGGGAGGGACCTTTCGGTCCCTCCCTCGTTCGTTATGGGTTTAACCAAGCTTGATAGCTGGGTCGATGTACTTGTTGGTGACGAGGTCGGCGGCAGTCAGGCCGTCCTTCACCTTTGCGCCTGTCGCTGTGTACACAGGTGTTGCAGTCGCGATGAACTTGGTGATGCGATCAATATCGAATGAACCAAGAGTTCCATCGGGGCTGTTTGCAACCAACTTGTCAGCTTGCATCTGAGCTACTGCTGCAGTTGCCTGGCCGGCATCGTACGTCCATCCGTTGTTGTACTTGCCAACTGCATCAAGGATGATTGCGTTTGCAGTGTCAGGTGATGCGACATAATCGACAGCAGCTTGTTGAATCACTGGAACAAGTGCCTTGAGGCATGAGTCGTACTTTTCGATGTTCGCAGGAGTGCCGCCCAAAGATTGTGCATATGCCGTCCAGCCAGCGTCATGAACGTACTGGTAAGCAACATCTTTTGCCCATTCCTTGAACACATTCTTGTATGCGTATGGCTCTGCCGTTCCGAAGCCCTGCTGAGCATCCTTGCCGCCGGATGCGATGAACGAGGCAGGAGATCCGTCGTATGTGTCGTCGGTCTGTTTTTTGTCAAGGATGCCTGTCTGTGTGAGGTAGTCCATGTAAGCAGCACCCTGGAAGTAACGAACCTTGACGCCTGGCTTCTTCAGGTCAGCAATTGTCTTGACGTCTGGGTATGTGTTTGGGTCCCACATAATGATCTGTGGGTTGATGTTGAACGGTGCAACGACAGCAACGGTAGGGAAGTCAACGGAGTGGCTGACTTGTTCGTCGGTGCTGGTGAAGCCCAAGAGAATTGATGGATCCTTGTAGAGCTCTGCAGTGACTTGGCCATAAGCAATTGCTGGGCCTCCTGCGCGGATTTCCACCTTGACGCCAGTGGACTTTCCTCCGGCCATGAGGTCACCCGTGACGCGAAGCTTTTTGGTATCTACTGTGTAGCCAGGACCAACAAGTTGGTACAAGTTGCCGTGTTCGGCCTCTGGGTTCCAGTCTGTTTGCAATGCAACGGTTGAAGGGCAACCTGCTGCAGCGAGGTCGACGCCTGTTGCTGCTGGTGCTGATGTGGTGTCGGAAGCACTGTCGCTACCACCACACGCTGCGAGAGCGAGTGATGCTGCAATAGCAACTCCGAGAAGTGGACGTATTTTCATGAGTGGTGGATCTCCTGATTGGTGGTGGGTTCTGAGTGATGGGTCACTGACCCCTGTTAGTGATGTGCCACTTTCCGATAGCTACACGAGATAGCCATCCGAAGAAGAGGAACACCACTAGACCTAAAGCGCTCGCAAGCAGAATGGCAGTAATAAGTTCTGCACCCCAAAGACGTGAGCGATAAACATCAATTTGAGCGCCGATGCCGACGACGCCGCCTTGACGGAAATAGAAGTCGCCAACAACAGCGCCAATGACGGCAAGTCCGGCTGAGATGCGGAAGCCAACAAAGATGTTTGGCAAGGCCGCCGGAAACTGAAGCTTTGTGAGTCGAACCCAACGAGATGCGCCCTGCAATGTGAAGAGCTCATGCTGACTCTTTTCTGCAGACAACAAACCAAAAAGTGTGTTGCTGACGATGGGGAAGATGGAAATAAGAACGACAACAAGAAGACGTTGTGTTTGTGTTCCATCAATCAGTGCACGAATCAGAGGCGTGAGAGCAAGGATGGGTGCACTCTGCACTGCGACGAGGAATGGCCACGTTGCACGCTCAAGCCAACGACGTGAACTCATGATGATGGCCAAAGACATACCAACCACAATCGTGATTGCCAAGCCCATGAGTGCAATTTTTGCTGAATCCCATAGTGAGATGAGAATGGGCTGGAGTCCACGTCGTTCGCCGGTACGCCAGACCATGAATCCATCTTGGATGACTTTGTGTGGGGTGGGGAGTAAGAAACGTTTTTGTTGCGGGAGAACAACATCGGAAACCAAGTACCACACGCCAATAAAACAGGCGAAGGCAATAATTGGTCCGATGTAATCAGAAATCTTGAAGCCGTCTTTTTGCTCCGGAATGATTTCGTCAACGGTCGCTGCTGGTGTTTCGACGACACTCACTGGTGTGCTCCTCTCAGCGAATGAGAGATTTCTCCGCAGAGTTCAGCAAACTCCGGTTCGTATCTGAGGTCATGCGAGCGATTGATTCCGAATGGAACATCGAAGGATGCAACGATGCGTCCTGGTCGCGCGGACATCACGAGAACTTTTGTTGACATATACACAGCTTCTGAAATGGAGTGCGTAATAAAGAGTCCGGCAAATCCTTCTGACTGGAAAAGATTGAGAACTTCATCGTTCAGGCGTTCGCGAGTAATTTCGTCGAGTGCGCCAAAGGGTTCATCGAAAAGAAACACCTTTGGTTTCATCACTAGTGATCTGGCAAGTGACGCACGCATACGCATGCCGCCAGAGAGTTGACGCGGATACTTATCTTCGAAACCTTTGAGGCCAACAACCTCAATTGCATGCGCCGCGCGATCTTGGCGCTCAGCCTTAGGAACCTTGTGTAATTCGGCAATGAGTTCTACGTTGCGCTGCACATTTCGCCAAGCCATCAAAGTGGGGTCTTGGAACACGTAACCGATGCTGTCGCGATCGACAGAGCAAATACCACCAGTGTTGGCTTCAAGGTTTGAAGCTATGCGCAACAGAGTGGACTTGCCGCATCCAGATGGTCCGACGACTGTAACGAACTCGCCAGCATTGACGGAGAACGAGACGTCCTCCAATGCTCGAGTTCCATCAGGGAATGTCATCGAAACATTGTCGAAGTCCAAAAGTGCTGGAGCCTGTGTTTCAGTCATGTTCGTGCCTGTCTGCATTTCGAACACCGGCGTACTCCGCATGCATGTCACCATAAAGGATTAATGCAACGCTGTCGTCACGAAAGTGTTTACTTTATGTTTCGTTTTTGATGTGAGATCACGACGCCGCCATATACGACAAATCTGTCGGGGGGCCCCATCGCGATTGCTTCTCGAACATTACTCGCTGGTACCGCGACCAGGTTTGCCCGCTGACCAATCTCGATAGCGGAACTGAGGTTGTGGACAACTTTTGCAGCATTGTTCGTGACCATTCGTATGGCTTGGTCGGGTAACTGATGAGCAGCCATCACCATGAGCGAGGCTGTTTCTAGCGGGTCGGCTCTGCCCATCGGGTTAAAAGGATCTTGCACATTGTCGGCTCCGGCTGCGACGTTGACCCCGGCATCTCTCAGTATTGAAACGGGTGTGATGCCGCGGGGAGTTGCAGTGGCGATACCGCGACCTTGGAGGAAGAGATTTGTATGCGGTAGCGCAATGACGTTGATGCCTGCCTGGGCAACTCGTGATGCAGTGGAACGAATCGTTGTTTCATCCTGAGTGGAGAGTGAGACGCAATGGCTTGCAGAGATGGGATGAACGATTTTGTCAGCGATGACGAGACGTGCGAGGAAGTCCAAGTCGTCTGAATCTGGTCGGAGATTTTCATCTGCATGTAGGTCCAAAGGAAGGTTGTTTTCGAGCGCCAGTTGGAGGAAATACTCAACTGCACCGTGGGGATCAGGATCGAGGTGTGGACATCCGCCTATGACATCTGCACCAGCGGCGATGGCCTCAGTTGCGAGAGCTCTGTTATTTCTTCCTTCTGCGCCAGTGACTGGCCACGACAGAAGCATCGCAATCTGAATGTCGATGAATGGCGCGCACAATTTCTTTGCTTCAAGAAGAGCCAGAAGTGAAGTGAGCCCGCCACTTTCAGTTGTGTCTGCATGAGTTCGGATACTTGTGGCGCCATTTCGTGACATCAACTGAGCAGCGACGGCTGCACGTTGGACAATGTCATCAAATGTAATGGTGTCTCTGACTGCCTCTAAACCGGTGATCGCGCCGAGAAGGTCTCCCGCTGGATTCTGGACTCGATCAGCAAGGAAGGCTTTGTCCAAGTGTGCATGTGGCTCAACGAACCCGGGAAGGATGACATGTCCTGCAAGATCGTGTACTTCTCCCGAAGGTGTTGATTCACCTGTTCTGCTGATGGCTGCAATGACGTCGCCGTCAATATCAATATCAACGACTCCCTGCCCTGGAAGGTGGACAGAAGCCAACCGTACGGTCACGTTTAGACCAGTGGCTGGAGGTTGGGGAGAGGACGTCGTTCCATCTTTTCGCCGAGTTTTGGCATCACTTCTTCGGCGAATAAATGCATTTGTTCGTTCATTTCTTCACGTTCGATGCCTGGCAAGTCAAAGAAGATGCAGAGATGCTTCAGGTCGAGAAGCTCTTTCCAGAAGCCGAGAGTGTCCACCACATCATCCACGGAACCGATTGCCATAATCTTTTGAGAGTTTGAATCATCAACAGATGGACAGAAGTCGAATGGAACTTTCGAGCCATCTGGATTGCGATAGCTAGAGAAACGTCCGTACGGCGAGAGGAATCGACAGAACTCGTCATGTCCAGGTACGCCGCGGCGCATAGCGGCCTCGCGTGTTTTGCCAACGTGAATGTTCATGACCAGCATGCGGTCTTCGCCACTGGCGACAGGATTACCCATCTCTTCGCGAATCGCGGCATAACGATTCCATTTATCAAGTTGGCTGTCTTTGTTCTGAAGCCAGTACACGGCTTTGTGTCCTGCACGAGGCACATACTCAATGGTCTCTGGTGATGTCACTGGTTGGTAGATGTCGATGGGGCGCTCGGGACGAGGAATCAAGGTGAGGTCGTCTACGTATGAACCGCGATCTGGAATGTCATCGGGTGGGAACACGAACTTTTCGCCGCGATAACTGAAGCGTTCATTAGACCAAGCGCGCTTAATGACTTCTAGTGACTCTTCGAACGTTTGACGATTCTCAAGGTCGTGTTCGGCCGACATTGCGTTATCTCCAGAGGCAACAACTGTGCCCAAGCTCCAAGCTTCGCGTGGAACAGTTCCGCGTCCAACGCCGAATTCCATTCGTCCGCCGGTGATGATGTCGGCAAGTGCGAAGTCCTCAGCGAGGCGTAATGGATGCCACTGTGGAACAACGTTGAACATTTGGCCGAGGCGCAAGCTCTTTGTTTGCATCGCGAGATGCTGACCGAACATGATCAAGTTGGGGAGAACTTCATACCCTTCAAACTGGAAGTGATGTTCTGTGAGCCACATTGTGTCGTAGCCAAGGCCGTCAGCTGTTTTAGCCCAAGCAACCAAATTCTTGTAGCACTCGATGACGGCATCGTTGCCGTACCTGCGTGATGTTGGGTCTATCGATAGGTCTCCTGCATCTGGCATGGGGACGGTGCAAAAGAAGTTGGTATCAACGCGCATTCTCCGAAGGTACTGCACCTCCGTTGCCGAAGAGGACTCAGAATGTGAACAAGTTGTAAACGAAGCGACCGAGGTCGTTCGTCACCAATGGCCGCGAGCAACAAAGACATCTCGCAATGCGCGGGTGTCATCGCTCATAATGCCGTCGACGCCCAGGTCAAGAAGGCGGGCAATCTCTAATGGGTCGTCAATGGTCCACACATGAACTTCGAGACCCATTGAGTGTGCTGTTCGCACGAATTGTTTCGTGACAACCGGGACTGGACCTTGGGAAACTGGCACTTGTGCGACCAAAGCGTGATCGCTCACTGGAAGCGGCAGGTGCGAAGCGCTGCGGGCGACAAGCTTCGCCACCTCCTTGGGCCCCATAGACGTGCACACTGCTGCACCGAATGCATCTCGAATCCCTTGCAGACGTTTGTCGCTGAAGCTTCCGATGCATACGCGGTCAAGGCAGTCGCGATGGCGCAACTTTTGAATAAGTGGTTCAAGTGCAGTGTCTGCTTTGCAGTCAATGTTGAAACGTGCATTGGGGAATTCGTCGAAAAGATCATCCATCAATGGGATGGGGTCTGTTCCGTCGATGCGAGCCGACTTCAAGGACTCCCAGGTGCTGGAAGCAATCTCGCGCTTTTCTCCGCAGGTGCGCTCGAGGTCATTGTCATGGAATGCAACGAGAACACCATCGGAAGTGGCGTGAACATCGGTCTCTAGGTATTGATAACCAAGGCTGACCGCGTCGGCAAAAGCTCGCAATGAATTTTCAGGTGCGGCTGATGTTCCTCCGCGATGTGCAAATGCAATCGGGCCGACATGGTCGAGGTAAGAATGACGTGCCATCAGATAGAACGCCCAGCAGCCTTCCAGTATTCGTCTTTCAGAATGCGCTTGTACAACTTGCCGGTGGGGTGACGGGGAAGCTCTTCGCGGAAGTCAATGCTTCGCGGGCACTTCACATCAGCGAGATTGGCGCGACAGTATGCAATGAGTTCTTTTTCGAGTGCTGCAGCCTCGTCAGCATTGGCCGGCATTGTCTTTGGTTGGACAACACCTTTGACTTCTTCGCCGAAATCATCATTCGGAATACCGAAGACGGCAACATCCATGACCTTGTCGTGGTTGACGAGAACATTTTCTGCTTCTTGCGGATAAATATTCACGCCGCCAGAAATGATCATGAATGCTTTGCGGTCGGTGAGATAGAGGAAGTTGTCTTCATCGACATAACCAACGTCTCCCAAAGTGGACCATCCACGTCCCTTGGGATCACGTGAAGACTTCGTCTTCTCCGGATCATTGTGATACTCAAATGCGGCTGTGCCCTCGAAATAAACGGTGCCTGATTCACCTTGAGGAACTTCTTCACCGTTCTCATCGCAAATGCGAACAACGCCTTGGACCGCAATTCCAACTGAACCGGGGTGAGCCAGCCACATCTCACTATTGCAATAAACGAAGCCGTTTCCTTCTGTTCCTGCGTAGTACTCATGAATGACAGGCCCCCACCATTCGATCATTGCGCGCTTTGTTTCTGCCGGACATGGTGCTGCTGCATGAATAGCAACCTCGAGTGATGAGACGTCGTACTTTTTGCGAACAGCAGGATCAAGCTTCAACATGCGAATAAACATCGTGGGCACAAGCTGAGTATGGGTTGCCTTGTACTTGTCGACGTATTTGATGTAGCTCTCTGCATCAAAGTGTTCCATCACGACGGTGGTGCCACCTTTGCCTATAACGGACATGTTGAAGCGCAAGGGGGCTGCGTGATACAACGGTGCGGGAGAGAGATAAATCATTCCGTCACGGAATTTGAAGAGGCCTTCGGTAATCGCTGTCGCGAGACCAGCAGCTGTACCAATCGGGGTAGCAGGAAACGCTCTAGAAATTCCTTTTGGCATTCCGGTAGTACCACTGGAATACAACATGTCTGTTCCGTCAATCATGTTCTCTAATGGTGTTGTTGAGGCACTTGAAATGACGTCTTCGTATGAGTCGTAGCCGTCAACTGTGCCACCCAACATAAGACGCAAAGTCGCATTCGGAATATCTTCTGCGACTTCAAGCGCCTGATCTGATTTGTATTTGGACGTGATGAAGCCCTTTGCAGAACAGTCATTGATGATGTAGGTCAGTTCCGCCTTAGTGAGCCGGCTAGAGCACGCGGTGTACACGAGACCGGCGTAATGGCATCCCCAGATGACTTCGAGATAGCGAGGGTGATTCTCCATGCAAATGGCAATGTGGTCGCCCGGCTGAAAGCCGGCAGACCGCAAGACGTTGGAGAGTTGTACGGCGCCTTCGTGTAACTGCTTATACGTAGTGACTTCACCCGTTTCGGCCTGGATGATTGCTGGACGGTCGGGGAATTGGTCTGCATATGCGCCTGGGTACATGCTCCCAAACTAGTGAATGACGGTCGTCACATTCGCCTCCGAATGCAGTCGGTTCGTATGGGTCTGCAGGATGGACCTAATATCCAAGAATCACTTCACCACAGGGGGAAATCATGAGTGTTGTTGAAACCGCAATTGATGAGGCACGCGTTCTTGAGCTTGCTGAGGAACTCCTGAAGGAATTTCCTCCGGAAAAGGTCTCGACAATTGAATTCCTAGGAGCACAGTTCGACAAGGGCTTGGCGTGGGTGCATTTTCCAGTCGGTCATGGTGGCCTTGCTATTTCTCCAAAGTTTCAAAAGACCGTCAATGAGTTGATTTATGCAGCCGGTGCGCCAAACCCAATGATGCGTAATCCAATCGGTCACGGCATGTGTGGTCCCACGGTTGTTGAGTGGGGAAGTGAAGCACAGAAGAAGCGTTATTTGCGTCCATTGTTTACCGGTGAAGAAGTCTGGTGTCAGCTGTTCTCAGAACCTGGTTCAGGTTCTGACTTTGCGGGCCTCTCCGCCAAGGGTGTGAAGGACGGAGATGAGTGGATTTGCAACGGACAAAAGGTGTGGACCACATTGGCGCACTTGTCACGTTGGGGACTTCTTGTCGTTCGTACAGATCCTGATGCTGTCAAACACGCTGGACTTACTGCTTTCGTCGTAGACATGCATGCGCCGACCGTTGAGGTCCGCCCACTTCGTCAGATGACTGGCGAAGCTGAATTTAATGAGGTGTACTTCACTGACACTCGTATTCCTGCTGCAGAGATGCTTGGCAACCCAGGTGATGGTTGGCGCGTCAGTCTCACAACATTGATGAACGAACGAGTCTCCATCGGTGGTGCGATTCCACAAAAGGGTTCAGGTGCAATTTCGCATGCCGTGAAAGTGTGGAATGCACTTCCGGAGGATCAACGCGACCCTGCTGCATTGGAAGAACTGATGAAGTTGTGGAGCCGTGCTGAAGTGCATCGCCTCACCAACATTCGTGCAAACGCAACTCGTCGTATGGGCGCTCCGGGTCCTGAAGGCTCCATCGGCAAGATGGAAAGCGCAAACCTCAACAAAGCAATCTATGAGTTCACAATCGGACTCCTGGGTGCAGAGGGAATGCTGTACGGCTCATACGAAATGGTTCGTCCGGAGACTGCAATGAGTTTCGAAGGAATTCAAAAAGCATTCTTGCGTTCACGTGCGAACTCCATTGAAGGCGGAACGACTGAAGTCATGAAGAACATTCTTGGCGAACGCATTCTTGGTCTTCCTGGCGACGTTCGCGTTGATCGTGATGTTGCATGGAGCAAGGTGCCCCGCAACTAATCAGTTGTAGATGTCAGCCCGCGTGGGCAAGAAGAATTCCGGCGTAGGCCGCGAGGAGTGATCCGAGGAGACCAAGTGCTCCACCGATTGCCTTCGCGGCCTTGCTGCTTCCTTGGGAATGAATCACTGTTGCAGCCACCGCAATGAAGACCATCAGCATCTTGAGGGCGAAGGTGGTCATGTACTTGGTGCCGGAATCTGCAGCATCAACGCTGGCAAGGCCCCAAGCGCCCGTGAAAACAATGACGATCATCGCTGGCCATGCAACACGAGCAAATGCCTGCGCAACTTTCGGAAGTGCTTCAGGTGCTGATACTCGGATGGTGGGTACAAGTCCAGCCAAAACGATTTGACCACCGACCCAGACGGCAACGGCCATGAGGTGGAGGAAGATGCGAAGCGAGTCGAGTGTGGGGGAAATCATGTATGAGAGAGTGCCTCAAGAACGACACTTGCTGCAAGTGAGCGGTCGTCAAGACCTGGCGTTCCTAGGACGGAGGCTCCGCACATCGCTGCAATGGCAATGTCGATTGCGTTCTGCAGTTCACGAATGTTGCGAGGTGGAGGAAAGTATTCGTCCTCATCCGTGACAAGAACTTCTTCCACTCCGTGGATGGGATTGAGGCGTGCGAGAACACCTTCAACAAGTTCTTCGGGCGCAGAGGCACCGGCGGTGACGCCAACGATTCCACTGAGGTCGCTGGGAAGTTCATCGGCAGAGTTGACCCTGTACACGTTCTTGCATCCAGCTTCGATGGCGAGTCGTTCCAATGCACGCGTGTTTGAGCTGTTGGAGGAACCGATAACGATGAATGCATCAACTCGCGGCGCGATGCTCATGAGCGCACTCTGGCGATTTGTTGTAGCAAAACATAAATCGCTACGGCCAGGTGTCCATACGTCTGGGAAGCGACTCTTCACGTGAACTGCAACTTCGCTCCATTCGCGATGAGACAAAGTTGTTTGAGCCAGCATTGCTACAGGCTGATCAAAGTGGGGAAGTGCATCCACTTCTTCGATGGACTCAACTCTCGTAATTGCCTCGGGTGCCACGGCCATAGTGCCGACGGCCTCTTCATGTCCTTCGTGCCCCACGTACACGATGTGGAATCCTTTGCCGGCACGTGTCTTCACTTCGTGGTGCACCTTTGTTACTAGTGGGCATACAGCATCGACGACGTAGCTTCCGCGAGATCGTGCTGCTGCGACGACTTCTGGTGCTGAACCGTGAGCAGAGAGCATGATGGGCGAGCCCATAGGAACTTCATCAATGGAGTCCACAAATACGACACCTTTATCGACGAAACGGTCGACGACGATTTTGTTGTGCACAATCTCGTGATAGCAGTACACGGGTTCATCAAAAGATCGAACCATCCATGCCAAGGCCTTAATTGCCATTTCTACGCCAGCGCAGAATCCGCGGGGGGAAGCCAGGAGTACCTTTTCAACGGACATAAGACCTTCACAGACTACAGATGAGGCACGCCACTAGCCTGTGACGAGTGAGCGCTGCAATTGACACTCTTCCTGAGGTTTCGTCAGTGTTGGAGGGTTCAGCTGCTGCTCGTGCCGGGGTACTAGTGGGCGACAAGGTCGCTCTAGTTAATGGGGTCGTTCCGCGAGACATTCTTGAATGGCACCGCATGGTGGATTCCGATTTTGTGGATCTTCAGATTGAGCGTGGTCGCGATTCTCTCGATCTTGTCGTCGAGCGAATGCCAGGAGAACCTTTTGGAGTCACCATAAATAGTGCGGTGTTTGACCGCATTCATACCTGTGACAACCACTGCGAGTTCTGCTTCATCTATCAATTGCCAAAGGGCATGCGCCGAAGCCTCTATCTCAAAGATGATGACTATCGCCTGAGCTTTCTTTTTGGAAACTTCACCACGCTGACGCGTTTTACAGAAGCTGACTTAGAGCGTGTCGTTGAGGAAAAGCTTTCTCCCTTGTACGTGAGCATTCATGCTGTTGACCCTCATGTTCGTTCCGACATGTTGCGAAATGATCGTGGTGGGTTCAGTCTTCGTTGGGTTCGATTGATGCTTGACCATGGCATTGACATTCGTGCGCAAATTGTTCTTTGTCCTGGTGTGAACGATGGCGACGTTCTTGAATCAACTCTGAGTGGACTGTTAGAGCAATTCCCCGAATTGGATTCCATTGCCATCGTGCCGTTAGGTCTCTCGCGATTCAATACTGAGTCACGCATGCGCTTCCAGACGTCGCAAGAGGCTTCGGCAGTGATTGATCTGGTGGAGCAATGGCAAGTGCGATTCGCAAGTGTGCTTCAGCGTCAGCCAATTCACCTTGCAGATGAGTTCTATCTCGTCGCACAACGTGAAGTTCCTTCTGCTTCTCACTACGGCGAATATCCGATGTTGGAAGACGGCGTGGGGTTGGTTCGATCGTTCATCGAGTCCTTCATGGGAAATGGCCCGGAGGTGGAGGGCAAACATGAAGGGTTCTTTGCATCCGTTGATCACGCCTCGCCGACGGACTACGTGAGACCCGTCAACCCCGCGATGGAAACATCTTTGAGGGTTGCCAAGCCGGTCTCTGTACAGCTCACGGCTCGGACTCGATCGAAGAAGACTCCCGCCATCGTCTCGGGACCCTATGGAGCATCGATGTTCCGAATGTTGTTCTCAGAGACAGGATTTGATGAATTTCCCGTCGTTGAAGTCCCAAATTCACATTTTGGCGGCAATACAGGTGTGGCAGGTTTGATGACATTTGCTGACATTCAGGGTGCGCTTCGGGCTCATGGGCGCGAGAATGTCTATCTATTGCCTGATGTGTGTCTGAATGACGGTGTCTTTCTGGACGGGGCCACAGTGGGCGATCTGTCGAAGGAGTTCGACATTGAGGTGATTGCCACTAGTGGCACCGCTTTGCGCCAACGGCTTGATGCCGCAAGAAAAGAGAACAGTCGTGACTGACATTGACGAGACAATTGAATTCCCCACAGTGGTGATTGTCGGACGTCCCAACGTTGGCAAGAGCACATGGTTCAACCGCGTGATTGGTGAACGTGCCGCAATTGTTGAAGACCGCCCGGGCGTCACACGTGACCGCCATCGTCGTCTTGCGTCGTGGCTGGGTATTGAGTTCTGGATCGTCGATACCGGCGGTTGGATGCCTCACGGTTCTGAATTGGATGACAAGGTCAGCCGTCAGGTGGAAGAAGCAGTTCGTGATGCGAATCTCGTCATTTACATGGTGGACGCATCTGTCGGCGTAACTGACGAAGATGAACTGATTGCAGCATGGTTGCGTCGTAGCAAAGTTGAAGTTCTCCTCGTTGCCAACAAAGCCGACAATGAACGTCGCGAAGCAGAGCGTTGGGAATTTATGTCCCTCGGACTTGGCGAGCCATTCACAGTATCAGCGCTTCATGGTCGTCGCTCTGGTGACTTCTTGGATGAAGTTGTTGCACGTATTCCCCGTGTTGAACGTCCTGAAGAAAAAGTCGAACCAGTAGGCGCAGACGGCATCCCACGAGTGGCGCTCGTTGGCCGACCAAACGTTGGCAAGAGCACATTGTTCAATCGCCTTGTGGGTGAAGAGCGTTCCATCGTTCATGACATGCCCGGCACCACGCGCGATGCGATTGACACTTTGGTGGAGACCGAAGACGGTCCACTCGTGTTTATCGATACGGCAGGTATGCGTAAGCGCAGCAAGGTGGATGACTCTGCGGAGTACTACTCATTGGTTCGTGCACTTCGCGCCATCGATGAGGCTGACGTTGCGATGTTGATTATCGATGCGACAGTGGGTGTCACTAGCCAGGATCAACGTCTTGCAGAGCGTGTTGACGTAGCGGGTTGCCCAATTCTCATCGTGATGAATAAGTGGGAACTTCTTGATTCGGAAGCTCGTCGCAAGGTCGAAGCTGATCTTGCACGCATGCTGTACTTCATTGACGATGCACCAGTGTTGAAGATTTCTGCATTGACCGGCAAGGGAGTTCACAAACTTCGTCCAGTCTTGCAAGATGCGATTGATCAGTATCATCGCAAGATTCCTACACGAGATGTGAACCGCATCATTGCGGAAGCACAGGCAAAGCAGCCAGCTGCAGGTGGCGCAAAAGTCATGTTCGCAGTGCAGGGTGCAGCGAACCCTCCAACGTTCACCTTGTTTGTGAATCGCGATCTGCCGCAGCCATACATGCGCTATCTCGAACGTTCTATTCGTGAAGCGTTTGATTTCGGCTCAACACCGCTCAAGTTGCGAGTGCGTCGAAAGGGCGATTAGCCATGCCATGGTGTGAGCCATGCGCGAGATATCTCGCTCCCTCTGCAATGACAGAGGAAGGGAAGTGCCCTGATTGCGGTTTTCAGATGCAAGCCCCCACGGTGTCAGGGCGAGTCACTGCTGACGAACTAGATCTCAAGAAGCTCGCAGGCCTTGATGGGGAGAAGACCCCATGGCATTTCAAACTTCTTGTATCTCTATTGTGCTTGTATCTCGGCTGGCGCATCGTTTCTTTGTTCCTCTAGGGACTCTGCGGTCGCGCCGATAGAGTTGATAACCATTCGGGCTGTAGCGCAGCTTGGTTAGCGCGCTTGTCTGGGGGACAAGAGGTCGTGGGTTCAAATCCCGCCAGCCCGACCAATAGACCTTGTGTCGATTTAGGGGGCCACCATGAATATCGAAGGTGCAGTAGTACTCGTCACTGGCGCAAACAGGGGATTGGGCGCAGAGTATGTGCGCCAACTTCTCGATAAAGGTGCCGCAAAGGTGTATGCCGGAGCGCGAAATCCAGAATCCGTAAAGACGCCAGGTGCCATTCCCGTCAAGTTGGACGTGACGAGTGCAGCGGATATTCAAGCAGCCGTTGATCAGTGTGGTGATCTCACCCTGTTGATTAATAATGCTGGCGTCGTCATCGGTTCCCGAATTTTTGCTGACAGTTCATTGGAAAATGCCAAGTCTGAGTTTGAGACGAATGTGTGGGGTCCATTCAATTTGTCGAAGGCCTTCGCCCCAGTGTTGGCTGCAAACGGTGGCGGCGCGATTGTCAACGTGTTGTCGGCAGTGTCGTGGATGTCCATTAAAGAGGTCGCGACATACGCCATGTCCAAGTCGGCCGCTTGGTCGTTCACGAACGCGCTGCGTCTAGAGCTTGCACGTCAAGGAACTCTTGTCGTCGCCGTACATCCTGCCTTCATTGATACCGATATGGCGGCAGGTGTGGATATGCCTAAGACATCGCCACAGCAAGTAGTTGAACGAACACTTGAAGGTGTCGTTGCGGGAAAGCCCGAAGTTCTTGCCGATGACACTTCTGCGTTTGTGAAGAACAGCTTGCCCAAGCACATCGAAACGTTCTATCCGAAGGTTGCCGGAACTCGACAATAGTTTTGTCGCTGCTGCGAAGGTGTTGGTTTCGTAAATATGTGCGGTCGTTTTGTCGGAAACTTCAATTCTCAAGAGCTCGCTGATGAAATTGGCGAAGCCGTCGATGCGTTTGGGCTCACTCTTCGCGTTCCCGAATTCGATGGACCTTTGTTGCAGAACTTCAATGTTGCGCCAACCCATGTTGTTCCCATCCTTCGCGTCATTGGCTCTGAAGTCGTTGTGGATGTCATGCGATGGGGCCTAATTCCCATTTGGTCTAAAGACCCGAACATTGGCGCCAAGATGATCAATGCTCGATCAGAAACCATTACGGAGAAGCCTTCATTTAAAGGACTGGTGCCGGGACATCGTTGCATCATTCCAATGAATGGTTTCTATGAATGGAATCGCGAAAACCCCAAGGCAAAGGTTCCGTACTTTGTGACTCGCCAAGACGGGCACATGATGTTGGGCGCTGGTATTTGGACTGACTCGCCAATCGTTGACGAAGCAAGAACCTTCTCGCTCATTACTCGCGACAGTGTTGAGGACTTGGCGGCGGTTCATGATCGCAGTCCAGTTGAGTTCACCGCTGAAGATGCTGTTGAGTGGATGTCTGCGACTCAGGCTCCACTTGAATTGTTTGCACCAGAAAATCAGCCGCGATTCAAGACATTGAAGGTGTCGACGCGCGTGAATGCCGTACGTAACAATGATTCAGGATTAATTGAAGAAGACCTCTCTGAAGATGATTCAGGCGAGCTGCGACTCTTTTAAAACTTCTGGAGAGACAACCGAATTTTCTCTGCGTTTGTTTCTAAATCTTCACGGCTGATTGAAGCGGCTGCATTTGCAAAATTGAACTGGCTGAGATTCTGTGTTGGGATCAAGTGAATGTGGCAATGGTTCACTTCGTAGCCAGCAATGATGAGACCGACGCGTTCACATGGGAAGGCGTCTTCAAGTGCCTTGCTGATGCGGTGGGAGACATTGAAGAGATGTTGCGAGAGTTCAGCGGAAAGGTCTACCCAATGGTCAACTTCTTCGATGGGAACGACCAGCAGATGGCCGTCAGCTAATGGATTGATGGATAGAAATGCCACGCATAGTTCATCGCGATAAACGAAGGTGCCTGGAATATCTCCGTTGATGATGTGGGTAAACAATGTTGGCATCAGTGGTATCCGCCTGAGACAGTGAAGACGTCGCCTGTGCAATAGCGAGATTCAGGACCGACAAGGAAACGAACCATCTCGGCAATGTCATTTGCTTCACCCATGTATCCCTTTCCAATTCGCATGGTGATGCCTGCTTTCATCACTTCACTGAACGGTGTGAGCAACGGAGTGTCGATGTATCCGGGGCAAATGGCATTCACATTGATGCCTAAGCCTGCGACTTCTTCGGCCACGGATTTTGTCAGCGTGATGATTGCCGCTTTGGCGACTGAGTAGTGAGGTGCACCCGATGACGGATACAGACCGAGCACGGATGACATGTTGATGATGCGTCCTGAACGCTGTGGCTGCATGTGTCGCAACGCAGCGCGGCATCCATAGAAACTGCCGTACAGATGAATTTTCAACATGCGGTCCCATGCTTCGTCACTAAGATCCAGCAGGAAATCAAGCGGTTCAAGATCGGAAATCTTGCCTTCCATACGCTTCATTGAATTCGCCATCATGCGGTCGGTCTTGGTGGCCGCATCTGCAGGGGCGATACCAGCGTTGTTCACGAGAATGTCTAAACGTCCCAATTGGGAAACGCACGAATCAACGGCTGTATCGAAAGCTTTTGAATCCACCACATCAAAGGGGAGCGCGATGCCCCCAACTTCATCGGCGATTGCCTGAGCGGCCGATGGATTGAGGTCGTTGACAGCAATGATCGCGCCATCTTTGGCAAGTCGTCGTGCCGTCTCTGCCCCGAGGCCGGAGCCTGCTCCGGTGATGAATGCAACCTGATCTTGTAACGGCAATGTCATATACAAACACTATGTCGTCACCGTGTCGACATGAACACTCGGAGTACCATCGGAATGTGCGTATTCGGTCTGTCTTCACAATTCCAAACATCATCACCATGGTGCGAATTGCGATGTTGCCCGTTTTTGTCAACTTGATTTCCGATGGTCGGGTAGTTGCTGGGTCCTGGTTCTTCGGGCTACTTGCATTCACCGATTGGATTGATGGCTACATCGCCCGACGTTTTAACCAAGTCAGCGAATTTGGAAAAATTCTTGATCCGGTGGCCGATCGCTTGATCTTCTTTGTGGGCATCGGCACCGTGATGTATTTCCATCACTTTCCCGTCTGGCTGGGCGTCGTCATTTTGGTGCGCGAGATTTCCATCGCATTGTTGATGGTGGGTGCCACGGCCTTGGGCATGGAACGCTTTCCAGTTACCGCAATGGGCAAGAAGGCGGCCTTCGGATTGATGTGTGCGGTTCCGTGGATCACGCTTGGTTCGGTCGGAGGATTCTGGAGGCCAATGTTTTATGTGGGCTGGCTGGCAGCGATTCCGGCCGTGGCATTCTCGTATGTGTCTTTTGCTCAATATCTGCCCACGGTGAAAGCCAACATGGCATCAGGCCGTAGGGGCTAGCGAGTACCGTTGAGGGCGTGAACGTACCCTCAAATCTTCGCTACACCAAGGATCACGAGTGGGTCCTCATTAATGGATCTTCGGTGAAAGTAGGCATCACTGACTACGCGCAAGATGCACTTGGTGACATCGTTTTCATTCAGCTCCCTGATGTTGGTTCGGTCCTTGATGTGCATCAGGGTCTTGGAGAAATCGAAAGCACCAAGAGCGTGAATGATGTGTATGCGCCAGTTGCTGGAAAAGTGACTGCCGTGAACGCAGCACTCACGGATAATCCAGAACTGTTGAACAGCGATCCTTATAACGCTGGTTGGATCTGTGAGATTGAAGTTTCAGAAATTGACGAGTCTGGTCTGATGTCGGCAGAGGAGTATTCCGCACTTATCGGTGCGTAATCCCATGTCGTACGTGTTCTGCAATCGCTGCGGTCATCGCAATCCGCCCACTTCGGCTTTCTGCTCGGCATGTGGGGCTGTGCTTGATCTTGTTGACGATCGCACTATCACGCTTGCAAAGGTTGATCCGTTGATGGATGCGCCCGGAATCGAAGATGACACGAGAGTCAATTTGAACGAAATTGAACCAGGAACTGCACTCTTGGTCATCCGTGGTGGAGAAGAAGAAGGAACATATTTCGTTCTTTCATCGTCTGTGACATCAATCGGTCGTCATGCAGAGTCCGATATTGCGTTGGATGACATCACAGTGTCGCGTCGACATAGCGAAGTGCATCATTCGGCAGGAAAGTACATCGTGCAAGATGCTGGCTCGTTGAATGGAACGTATGTCAATCAACGTCGTATCGATGTGGTCGAGTTGAGGCAGGGCGATGAACTTCAGGTTGGTAAATACCGACTTGTGTTTCTTGAGAGCGCAGAGGACCTGGCGTGAACGAACCTGACTACCTCAGTATTGGCGAAGTACTGGCGCAACTGCTGGAAGAATTTCCCGATGTAACTATTTCCAAGATTCGTTTTCTTGAAAGTCAAGGCCTTATTGAACCAGAGCGCACGCCATCTGGTTATCGCAAGTTCACCACTTCTGAAGTGGAGCGTTTGAGGTTCATTCTTCGCGAACAACGCTTGAATTACACCCCATTGCGTGTCATTAAGGACAAGCTCGAAGATGACACTTCTGATATCAGTAGAGACATCATGATGCCCAGCGAATATGTCGCTTCCAGTGGTCATCCTGCAACAAGAACATCTGTGCCACGTCCACGAGACACTCCTTCAAATGTTCAGTTGATTCCGACTGCTGTGCCTGAGCAAGATCCGATTGTTCCTGAATCTGTTTTGCGAGAACAGCGCCGACATGCGCTGGATCACGTTGACAAAACGGAATCAATTCCACGGGATCAGTTACTGCAACAGTTTCATATTGATGCAGCATTTCTGAAAGAACTTGAGTCGGCGGGTCTGGTCAGTGGACACGAAGTGGGGGACACGATGTTCTTTGATTCTTCGTCCATTGCCATTGCAAAGGCTGCAGCTCGTTTTCAGGAGTTGGGGATCGATACTCGTCACCTGCGTGCGTGGAAATCTGCGGCAGACCGTGAAGTGAGTTTGTTTGAACAGCGCATTCTTCCGTATTTGCGTCAACGAAATCCTGTCGCTCGGGATGAGGCACTACGCATGCTTGCTGAATTCATGGAACTCGGTGGGGAATTGCGCACGGCACTTATTCAGCGCGACATCATTCGTTTGACTGAGCAACGTTAGTAATGAAGCCATTGTCAGTACGTGGTGTGCGAATTGACCGCATGGCCGGTACACCTGTTGTGACTCTTCGTGAAGAAGACACGCCACGTCGCCAATTCGAAATTTTTATTGGTGCCCCTGAAGCCGCAGCGATTAAGACAGCACTAGAAGGTGAGAAGACACCTCGTCCATTGACTCATGAGTTGCTAATCAATGCGCTTGAACAATTGACCTTCGATGTCGACCACGTCGTTCTGACGCACGTCAGTGCCGGCACATATTTTGCGGAGTTGGTGATCGTCGGGGAGCACGGGGACCAGACACGTGTGTCGGCTCGGCCGTCTGACGCGATTGCAATCGCACTTCGGGCATCATGTCCCGTGTACGCAAGCGAGGCATTGCTGGAAATGGTGGGTGAGGTCGTCGAAGAGGACGATTCAGTGCCAAATGATGAGATTTTGGATGAATTCCGTGACTTCATTGAAAATATCTCCCCAGAAGATTTCGAATAATCACCCCTTGACGATTCCGTCTCTGCACCCCTAGCGTCTTACACCCGCGTAGTTACCGACTTGTCGTCGAGCTCGCGCCAGAAGAACGGGACAGATTTATGCAGACATTTAGCGGAACTCAGGCAGCTGAGATTGTTGGAATTACTTACCGTCGACTTGACTATTGGGCACGTACCGACCTGGTTCGTCCTTCGGGTGCAGATGCATCGGGCAGCGGAAGTCGTCGCTTGTACACCTATCGCGATCTTCTTGAATTGAAAGTGATTAAGAAACTTCTTGACGCAGGAATTCGCCTCGAATCAATTCGTGACGTTTTCTCTTATATGCGTGAACATGTGGACACCGATATTTCCGCAGCACACCTGGTCATTGACGGTGGAAGCGTTGTGCTGTGCAATGGTGATGATCTCATTGACGTTCTTCGTCATGGCCAAGGTGTGCTGAACGTTCTCCCAATGTCTGGTGTACGCGATGAAGTGGATCGTCAAATCATCTCAATTCGTCCAGAACCCATGTCGCACACAGTGTCAAATGATGACGAGACAGATGGTGGCGCAACTGTTGTAGCTGTATGACAATGAAGTTTTCGCCGCTCGACGCACAGCATCGCGCGCTGAACGCAAAAATGGTTCCGTTTGGTGGTTGGGAAATGCCCTTGGCGTATTCCGATGGAACTCTGTCGGAACATGCTGCATGTCGTTCAGGCGCAACAATGTTCGACGTCTCCCATCTCGGAACAGTTCGTGTCGAGGGTGCAGATGCGTTTGAACGTCTGCAGGCTGCATTGACAAACGACTTGGGGAAGATTGCCCCCGGTCGAGCTCAATACACGCATTTACTTTCCGAAGAAGATGCTTCCGTTTTGGACGACATCATCGTGTGGTGGGTTGATGAGGACGTGTTCGATGTCATGCCCAATGCATCCAACACCGATCGTGTTGTGTCAGCAATCGGTGGTGTTGATACAACAAGCACTCGCGCGGTTATTGCAGTGCAGGGACCTGATGCTCGTCGTCTCGTCTCCACATTTTGTTCCGAAGCTTCCGCAGTTCCTCGTTTCCAAGTGCGTCGTGTTTCAGTGTGTGGCCACGATTGTGTTGTTGCAGGAACCGGTTATACGGGTGAAGATGGCATAGAAATCGCAGTTCCCGTCAACGGTGCTGCTGATGTGTGGAATGCGCTTCTCGTTGCAGGGGTAACTCCCGCAGGTCTTGGTGCGCGAGACACGTTGCGCTTAGAGGCTGCACTTCCTTTGCACGGCCATGAATTGGGCGAGGGAATTTCTTCTTTGCAGGCAGACCTTGAATGGGTCGTTGCGTGGAATAAGCCATCGTTCCGTGGTCGAAATGCTTTAGAAGCTGAAAAGAACCGCGGTGTTGTCCGTCAGCTTGTTGGCATCTCCATTGTGGGGCGTCGTCCCGCGCGAGATGGTTCAACAGTGTTGTCGCTTGATGGCGCTCAACTTGGATTTGTGAGCAGTGGAAATTTCTCTCCAACACTCGGGCACTGCGTTGCTTTGGCGTTTGTGTCGCCTTCGGTGCACATCGGCGACAACGTGCAACTTGATGTTCGAGGAACAAAAATTCCTGGAACAGTTGTTAAGACTCCGTTTGTGGCGAAGAAGAAGTAGAACCACCGCTTGGTTTTCCTGGTCGAAAACCGAACAGTCCTCCGGCGTTCTCTGCGAGTGTCGTGAGTGGTCCGAGGCGCTTTGAGAGATCAGCAAGTTGAGTTGCCGCTTCTCCCATTGTGGCCATGGCGTTCATCGCATTGCCTAGTTGGGGTAGTACTCGCTTCAGCGGTTCCTCAATGTCGTCGAGAAGAGCATTGACGCGTGTTGTTGTCTTGTTGAGATTGTCAATCGTCGACGCAAAATTCTCGAGAACGGTCACCAACGTTTCGGTCGTGCGACGTGTTGTGTCAACGGCCTTGCCCGCTAGTTCGAGAGGGTCAACGAGTGCCAGTAGTTGCAGCAGTTGCTCGATGGGGTTTTGAGTTGTTGTCGACTGTGTGGAGTCTGTCGAGGTCTCGTCGGTCACGATCCCACGGTACTCGCATCAAGTGACATCGCATACGCCTCAATGGGGGCGCAGGTGCAGACCAAGTTGCGGTCGCCATAAGCAGCATCAATGCGGGACACTGGTGTGTGATATCCGCGAGACCTCAATTGAGGAACAGGGAAGAGCGCATCCTCGCGAGAGTATGAATGATTCCATTCACCCGCAATGTCCTCAATGGTGTGAGGCGCATGACGTAATACTGATTCTGAAGCGCTGACCGCACCGGAAATAACCATCTCAATTTCGCGACGAATGCCCAGCATCGCCTCGCAGAATCGATTGACCTCTGCAAGAGATTCGCTCTCGGTGGGCTCCACCATCAAGGTATTGGCAACGGGGAAGCTCATAGTGGGCGCATGTAGTCCGTAGTCCATGAGACGCTTTGCGACATCGTCGATTGTGATGTCGGTTCCCTTGATGACTTCACCAACATTCAAAATGCATTCATGAGCCACACTGTCGTTTGCGCCGCGATACAGAACGGGATACGCGTCGTTGAGGCGCGCTGCAATGTAGTTGGCAGAGAGAATCGCATCGGCAGTTGCCTGCAACAATCCGTCGGCACCCATCAGTGTGATGTAGACCCAGGGAATGCACAAGATGCTCGCTGAGCCGTACATCGCTGCAGAGATTGGCCCAACAGGGGAGTCTGAAGCGAGTGGGTTTCCAGGAAGGTATGGCGCGAGATGCGCGCGTACGGCAACAGGTCCGACTCCTGGTCCACCTCCGCCATGCGGAATGCAGAAGGTCTTGTGCAAATTCAGATGGCTGACGTCCGCGCCAAATTTTCCTGGTTGTGCAGTGCCAACGAGAGCATTCATATTTGCACCGTCGACATACACCTGTCCGCCGTTGTCATGAATGATCGCGCAGATTTCGCCGATCGCTTCTTCGAACACACCATGTGTTGACGGATATGTCACCATCGTTGCTGCAAGTGAATTTCCAGCCTTCTCTGCTTGTGCGCGAAGGTCGGCAACGTCAATGTTGCCGTTCTCGTCACATTGAACAACAACTACCTTCATGCCGGCCATGACGGCACTTGCAGCATTAGTTCCGTGCGCACTTGATGGGATCAGGCAAATGTCTCGCTGTACATCACCGCGGGCATGGTGATACGCACGAATAGCCATCAAGCCTGCAAATTCACCCTGGCTTCCGGCATTTGGTTGCAGACTTACCGCGTCGTATCCGGTTATGGAAACGAGCATTTGTTCAAGCTCGCTGATCACGGTGCGCATACCAACAGATTCATCATCGGGCACCAGTGGGTGAAGCGATGAGAACTCAGGCCACGTCACTGGTTCCATTTCGGTAGTGGCGTTCAGCTTCATGGTGCAAGAACCCAACGGAATCATCGTGCGATCGAGCGCGAGGTCTTTGTCGGCAAGTGTTCGCAGATATCGGAGCATTTCATGCTCAGTGTGATAGCGGTGGAACACTGATTGCGTCATATATGAATCGTTGCGAACAACATTTGAGAGCGAATGAGAAGCAGATGTTGTGAGGGTTGCACCGATACTTGCGAGAAGTGCCGACAACGAATCCTCAGTAGTCGTCTCGTCGATACTGAACGAAAGAGTTGAACTATCGACAACACGAATATTGAAACCACTCGCACGAACTGTTGATGCCATTGAATGTGCGTCAGAGGTCTCAAAGGCAACGGTGTCGAAGAAGTGATTCGATACGAGAGTGAAGCCTGCAGTTTGCAGCGAAGATGCCGCGCGAGATGCAAGAGAGTTGATGCGAGTTGCAATCCGCTGCAGACCCTGTGGGCCATGCCATACGCCGTACATGCCGGCGATGTTCGCCAGCAAGACCTGTGCGGTGCAGATGTTTGACGTTGCCTTCTCGCGTCGAATGTGTTGTTCACGAGTCTGCAATGTCAAACGCAGGGCAGGACGACCTGCAGTGTCGGTGCTCACACCAACGAGACGTCCGGGAAGGGAGCGAGCATGTTTGTCAAGAGTTGCCATGAAAGCTGCGTGTGGTCCGCCGAATCCCATCGGAACACCGAAGCGTTGTGATGATCCGACGGCAATGTCGAAGCCGAGTTGTCCTGGAGGAAGAATGAGTGTGCATGCCATCAAGTCGGTTGCTGCGATTGCTACTGCATTGGATGCATGAGTTGCTTCAGTCAATGCGCGAATGATTTCTGGCGAGGGGAGTGAGCCATTGCTTCCAGGCCACGAAACGACGACTGCGAAATGTCCATCGGGTGTCATGTCCTGAATCGAAGACTCAACGACAGTGATGCCAATGGGCTCCATTCGTGTGCGGAGAACAGAAAGAGTTTGTGGGTGAGTGTTTGAATCCACCAGAACAGAGTCTGAACCGGACTTGCTAATGCGATGTGCCATCGTGACTGCCTCGGCAACCGCGGTTGCTTCATCGAGAAGAGAGGCATTCGCCAAGGGCAAACCGGTCAACTCCGAAATCATTGTTTGGAAGTTCAGCAGTGCTTCAAGACGACCTTGGCTGATCTCTGGTTGATACGGGGTGTACGCCGTGTACCACGCCGGATTTTCAAGAACATTTCGCTTCACTACTGGCGGCGTAATTGTTCCGTAGTAGCCCTGGCCGATAAATGATGTGCGCTTGACGTCATTGTTGAACTTTGCACGCAATTGTTCGAGAACTTCATGTTCAGCAACTGATGAGGCGAGTGGCAAGCGTTCACGTAAACGAATCGCGGAAGGAATGGTTGCATCGAGAAGTGCCTCAACAGAATCAATGCCGATGACGCGCAACATCTCGGCACGATCATCTTCGGAAAGACCCAAATGGCGAATGGCGAAATCGTCAGGTGTGAAACCTGGGGTTGTCAACGACCGGGGGCTCGGGCTCATATGTTCTCCGATGGAGTGTGGACCCCCGCTGTCTTTGGTGCCTGAGAGCTTCACCACAAAGTGGCTTTCCCCGTCGGCGGAGGGCGAACCCTCTCTTTCCAGCGTTCTGTATCTACATGGTCCTTTTGCCTGAGAGATTCCGGGGCGGTTGCTCCTTCGGCGGTGCACGAGGCACTCTCTCCCAAGTAGATGTTTTCTCACACCGTAGTCGGTGGGGAAGTAGTGGTTTGATTCCGCCCTGAGGTGTTAGTCCACAGTGGCGTACGAGCCTGCTGAACCCGACTTTCCTTCAAGTTCCTGGACGCATTCATCAAGGTCTGAGAGGAATTCGTCAATACGTGCTTCATGGCCAGCGTGCACCGTGAGGTGAATACTGGGTGGTGGACCTTGTCGATCCATATACCAACCACGGGCGATTAGTAATTCAGCAAGTGCAAATACGTCATGACGCTTTGGGTCGGTCGTGCCGAACGAAATGAGAGTGGTATCGGGCATCGCGCGTAATGACAAGAGTGGATGTGCATCAATATGACGAGCAATTTTCAAGGCACTGACGCGAGCACTGTTTGTGGCGGTGCGGTAACCGTTGTCGCCAAGGAAACGCATAACAGCCCAAGCGGATGCAATGGGGCCGCCAGATTTTGTGCCGAGGATTCCGGAGGAGCCGTACATGCCGCCAAGCCAATTATCTGTCAGGAAAGTTTGATCATTACGCAAGGTCTTGTTGCGATGAAGAAGAACTCCTGCTCCTTTTGATGTGTATCCGTACTTGTGAAGATCAACAGAGATGGAAGTGACTCCATCGACGCGGAAATCCCATGGCGCAATTTCTTCGCCTAACGCTTCGAGATAGGGAAGAGTCACGCCACCCATGCATGCATCAACGTGGCAGTTGATGTCACGCTCCAGTGCGATTGCAGCGATGTGCACAATGGGGTCAACAACGCCTTGTGGGTATTGAGGGGCGGACCCAACAATCAAGATGGTGTTCTCGTCAACAGCAGCACGCATGGCGCTGACATTTGCTCGCCAGTCCGGACCGACGTCAACCCGTCGGCTTTCCACGTTGAAATAGTCGGCACCTTTTTCAAGCGCTGCATGAGCTGACGTGGGCAAAACCATGTTGGGGGTGCTGGTGAGTCGACCCTCACGCTTGGCACGCATCACAGCGGCTCTCACGACCAGCACAAGGCTCTCGGTGCCACCAGAGGTCATAAAGCCAGCAACAGCATCGTCGCCGATGCACCAGCCGGCCACAGTGTCAACAACTTCCTGCTGCATGTGCTTCAGCGACGGGAAGGCCGATGTGTTCAGGGCGTTCTCGCCAGAGAACCTTCGGTAGGCCTCTTCGGCGACGGCGAGCTGCTCGGGGCTTGCGGAATAGGCGAGTGTGAAGCAACGCCCGTCGCGCCACCGAACATCTTGTGTGCGGAAGGTTTCCATCTCGCTGAAAACGTCTTGGGCGCTGATGCCGTCCTGAAGTTGCCGAATTGCCATGGTGAGCACCTTAGGTGTCACGGACACGGGGAGAACCGTCTCAAACCACTGTGGTTATTGGTTCATACATAAATTACATAACGGACATTATGGGCGTACCGAGGGATGAAGCGAAGCAGTGGCCACCGGCTCGGCTGCATCCATGACCCAATCCAAAATCTCTTTGATGGAGTCCTTTGTGTGGCGCAGTTTGCTCAAGTCGTTACGTGCATCGGTCAACGCGCAATGCAAAACGTAAATCTGATCTTTGAGTACGTCGAGTTCTTCGCGCGTCATAACCAACTCGTTCTCCGACAACTCCAGCTCTGAGGCTCTTTGCCTTGAAACCCAGTCCCATTGGCGGCATTTCTGACTGCAGAACTCTTTGCGGCGGCCTGGACCGTCCTGAGCTGGCAAGGCATGCCTGCACCATCGGCATCGGCGGTCCTTTCCCCGCACCTCTGCTTCAGTTGGGATTTTCGTCATGATGAAATTGTATTGCACAGTAGATTGCTGAACGTGGAATTTCCCCCAGCACCTCGCAACTTTTTCGCCAGTGACAACTTCAGTGGCGCCCATCCTCGTTACATCGACGCCATCGCTCGCGCCAATGAAGGCCATGTCATGGCGTACGGAAGTGACGCTCTCACGAAGAAGGCCACTTCCCTCTTTGCTGATTTGTGTGACATCGATGTGGATGTGTTGTTCACGTTCAATGGCACTGGTGCAAATGTCGTCGCGCTCGCAAGTTTGTTGAAGCCAGCCGATTCAGTGATCTGTACGAATTGGTCGCACATCAACATGGATGAAACCGGCGCACCTGAAAAGTTTCTTGGCGCAAAATTGCAAGACGTTGATTGCCCTGATGGAAAACTAAAGCCTGAACACATTGAGTCTCTCGCGACTGCAATCGGCAATGTGCATCACGTTCAACCTGGCGTTGTTTCAATCACGCAGGCAACTGAACTTGGCGGCCTTTACTCCGTTGAAGAAATTCGTGCCATTTGCGACTCTGCTCATTCATTCGGCATGCGTGTTCATTTGGACGGCGCTCGTATTTCAAATGCAGTAGCTGCATTGGGTGGCGACGCGAACACATTTCGTGCACTGACATTTGGTGCAGGTGTTGATGCAGTTTCGTTTGGTGGAACAAAGAACGGAATGTTGGGTGCTGAGGCTGTTCTGTTACGTCGTGGCGTTGCGTCTGATCGAAGTGCATACATCCGCAAGCAAGCAACGCAACTTCCCTCTAAGCAGCGATACGCAGCAGCACAATTCGTTGAGGGCCTCAGTGATGGTTTGTGGCTTGCGACTGCCTCACAAAGCAATGCCATGGCGCAACGTCTCTACTCTGCCGTGTCTGGCATCAAGGGGCTGAATATTGAATCGCCTGCCGTCAACAGCATGTACCCCCTGCTCCCCCGTCCTGTAAAGCAAATGTTGCAGGAGTGGAGCTTCTTCTGGGATTGGGACGAAAGCCGCTCTCAGGTCCGCTGGATGACCTCCTGGGACACCACTGAGGCAGATGTTGACGCCTTTGCCGCCGGCGTTAAGGCTGCGTTCGAAAGGGCCTGAATCTGTACAAATTGTCAAGAATTGACTGCTGAGTTAATTCCGCTAATGTGTCCCAAGGCACGGCAGTTGGGGGACAACGATGGCCATTGGGGATCTGTTCGCATTCCGAGAGTGGGATGACACCACGTGGTCTGCTTCTGCTGAGTGCAAAGGCCTCGCAGCAATTTTCTTTCCACCTGCAGCGGAACGTCCGCAAGCTCGTGAGCGTCGTGAAGCCCAAGCTCGCGAAGTGTGTCAGAACTGTGAAGTCCTTCTCGATTGTCGAGACTTCGCTCGTCGTAATCGTGAATATGGATTCTGGGGTGGCGAATCCGAAGAAGAGCGTCACGCCGCTGGTTACCGATTGATTGCACCGATCGGTGTGCGTGCTCGCAATATTTCGTAATTAGTTCTTGCGAAGGGCAACGGCTGTCCAGCCGTCCATTTCATCTCGCTGAATTTCCGTGAATTCAGAAAACTCCTGCAACACTCGCTCCACTTGTTCTGTGCGCATGCCACTGAGAACAAGTAGTCCCCCGCCAACTGTTGCCGTTGAAATCTTCTCTGACTCTTCGATAAGTACTGGAGCCAGAATGTTTGCAAGAACAACATCTGATGTGCTCTCTGGGTATCCCTCTACCCATGAAACTGCAGTAGTGCCATTAAGGCGCGCGTTATCTGTAACAGCTTTCTGAGCACTGTCTGCAATGTCATACGCAGTGCATATGCAGTCTCGAAGCACGGCGAGTCCCACTGCCAAAACTCCAGACCCGCAACCAAGATCAAACACTGTGCAAGGTGTTGCGATGTTCTCCAATGCCAATCGCAAAGTCAGGACAGTCGTGGGGTGATTGCCGAGGCCAAAGGTGTCAAGTGGTTCCACATAAATCGGCGTGCAGTTTTCTGGTGCTGCAACCCATGCGGGGATCAGTGCGACTTTGTTGTTCACCCACGTGGCGATTGCGTGTTGACGCCACGTATCGGCCACTGCCCTTTCTATTTCGACACGCGTCACTGTGATGTCAGGAAATGACTCAATGACAGAAGAGATGGCATTTTCGGGTTCGTCGCCCATGCTTGTTCGAAGAGTTGTTTTGCCGTCGATGTCGTTGCGCTCTTCAATGGCAACGACTCCGAGCGACCACAGGAGATCTGAGACGAGTTCAGTGTCAAGTGTGTCGACGATGAAGTCGACCATCGGCCATGAATCAGTCGATGCGTCGAAGTTGCTCACGGAAGCGTGCACCTTTGTGGATATATGCCATGGCGGCAAACTCGATGTCTTCCTTGCGGGCGCGACCTTCTTTGATGACGGCTGGTGCCCCAACGGCGAGTGCTCCGGGTGGCACCACAGTGTCATTGAGAACAACCGCATTGGCGGCGACTATGGCTCCGGTGCTGATGACCGCTCTGTGCAGAACAACTGATCCTGATGACACCTGTGCGCCATCTTCAACAATGCAGCCCTCCAGATGCACGATGTGGCCAATGACGCAATCGTTGCCCACTGTGGTGTGGTTCGCAGGTGTGGTGTGAATGACAGTTCCGTCCTGGATGCTGGTGCGCTCACCGATCACAATTGCTCCATCGTCTCCACGAAGAACGGCCCCGGACCAAATGGAACTCTGAGCCCCAATGGTGACTGACCCGATGATGACGGCATCGGGTGAGATGAAGGCAGTGGGGTCAATAACGGGAACTTGGTCGCCGAGTGCGTAGATAGCCATGCGCGAAGACTACTGATGAGTCCCTTGTGGCTGATGGTCAAGCGTAAAACGGAGATACCGTAGAACCCCTATGTCACGTCGTATCGAGATCGAACTCACCAGCAAGCGCGAAGATGGCACTTGGACTTGGCGCGCAGCAGGCGCGCTTCAGCCCAAGGGCGTTGTCGCAGATTCTGTGGTGCCAGCTGGTGCCGCAGTAAAGGACGTAGTCCGCGCAGATGTGGAGTCAGACCTTGACGGCACACGCGTGCTTTCGATCACTCCTCCGAAGCAGAAGACGGCTCGCACTGGTCTCCTTGAGATTTTGCCTTCCGATAAGCCGTTCGAGGCTGTGACTCAGCAGCTTCGCAAGAAGGGTCCACGCGATGGTGACAAGCGCCGCGGCCCACGACGTGATGGTGACAAGCCACGTGGTGAACGTCGTGACGGAGACAAGCGTCGTGAAGGTGGCGAAGGTCGTGGCGATCGCCCTCGCCGTCCATTCTTTGAGACCCCACCAGAGCTTCCACAGCGTCCGAAGCCGAAGCGTATAAAGCCACGTCGTGTCAATGTCGATGCAGTTCTCGCGGAACTTCCGGAAGCACAGCGTGCAATCGCAGAGAAGGTTCTTCTCGGTGGCGTGCCAGCAGTACGTGCTGCAGTGGAAGAGCAGAACAAGAAGGCTGTTGCCGAAGGTCGCGAGAAGGTCCCAGCAGACGGCATCGTGCAGATCGCAGAGCAGTTGCTTCCTCGTCTTCGCGTTGCTGAATGGCGTGACCGCGCTCTGTCAGCTGAAGCAATCATCGAAGACATCGATTTGCGTGACTTGCGTTCAATTGTTGTGTCTGCCGATCAGCTCGTTGCGATTGATGAGCCAACACGTGCTCTCGTTGCAAAGATGAAGCATGCACTCCCTGTTCGTCAAGAAGCAGAAATTCGTAACTGGTTCGAAGACATCGCAAGCGCAACAAAGGTCGGCCGCGTTGTACGTGCGCTTCGTTTGTCTTCGCAGCCACCAAAGGCCGGTGTCCCCTTCCCACCAGCGCTCGCGACAGAACTTGTTGACGCAACAGTTGCCGGCATGACGGTTGATGCGCCATCAGAGCGTTGGATCACGTTGCTGGAAGCTGCGGCGTTCTCACCTGTGCACGGCAAGGTTCTTCCTCCTGCAGTGCCAACAGTGATCTCTGAGGACTTGTTAAAGACAATCACTCGCCTTGGACCACTCATGCCACAGTTGGCTGCGTTGTTCGGCGTGATGGTTGATCCAAAGGCTCGTCCTCCACGTCCGCTGCAGCAGCCTCGTGGCGACAAGAACCCAAAGAAGCGTGCTTCTGATGTGAACAAGTCTGCAGATGCGAAGCCATCTCGTGGACCAAAGCCAGAGGCCGCACCGAAGGCACCTGTTGCTGACGCTGCTCCTGCCGCTGAACCTGCGCCATCTGTTGAAGCTGCTCCTTCCGAGGCGCCAGCACCTGAAGTAACAGCAGAAACAACAGCCGAATAAGCCACTCAGCCGTTGCCGCAAGTACGGTGACATTCATGGCTGAATTGGTTACTTACGAAGTTCGCGGCCAGGTCGCGATTATCACCCTCAATCGTCCCGAGGCACGCAATGCTGTCAATGATGATGTTGCACATGCAATGGAAGCTGCCATTGACCGTCTCGAAAGCGAGGATGGTGTCTGGGTTGGTGTCTTGACCGCAAACACAGAAGGTCACAACTCCCCCGTCTTTTGCGCAGGTGCTGACCTCAAGGCTCTGAATGCAGGTGGCCAAACACTTGGAACAAAGCGTGGTGGTTTCGCCGGCTATGTGTACCGCGAACGCAATAAGCCGATCATTGCTGCAGTCGACGGGTTAGCTACTGCAGGCGGATGCGAGATCGTTCTTGCATCTGACATGGTGATTGCAACCACACGGTCATCATTTGGTCTTGCAGAAGTAAAGCGCAACCTCATCGCTGGTGCCGGCGGTCTTTTCCGTCTTCCCCGCGCCATCGGCAAGTCGGTGGCAATGGAAGTAATTCTGACTGGTGACCCACTGTCGGCCGAGCGCGCACATCAACTTGGTTTGGTGAACCACTTGGTTGCACCTGGCGAAGCGCTGAACACTGCGTTAGAACTCGCTAACAAGATTGCAACATCCGCACCAATGGCTGTTGCTGCAAGTCGTCGAGTCGTCTTGGCTGCAGCGTACGAGAGCGATGAGAATCTCATCAAGATGACAAATGCTGAATTCGCTCCAATCTTGAAGTCGGAAGACACCAAAGAAGGCTTGACCGCGTTTATCGAGAAGCGCACACCTCAATGGAAGGGCCGCTAGAGCGGTTTGCCGACAATGATGGTTTGAGCAATCAAACCGTGTCGCTCAAAAAGGTTCTTTGTAGCTCGGTCGCCTGGCAATGCCTGTGCATTAACATACGTAATTTCGCGTCGTCGAAGTTCATCGATTAGTTGAGACAGCAATGCGTCGCCAATGCCAATTTCGCGTGCGTCTGGCTCAACATAGATATTGACTATGTTGGCTTTGTTGCCGTCGATCTGGGTTGCAGCACTTCCCATGATGGTTGTGCCAATGCCGGCCACAAACACCAGACTGAGAACGTCAGACGATTGCTGTTGCACAGTACCGCGATATTTGCTCGCCTCTGCCCGAGATGCTTCTGCATGTTCATTCACCGTTCTGAGGTCATCCTGGGTAGCAGAACGAACAAACAATGACGATTGGTCGGACATGTTACTCGCCGGCAGGAGGTGAGGGCTCTGTCACCTTGCGAAAGTTTTTATTCGCTTCGTTCGTTACATGCTTGACAGCAAACTCCCCCACCATGCGCGCGGCTGGGGCCTGCTTTTTCATGTCATCAATTGTGTTGTACACCTTGCGCCACACAGCTCGATGAATCGAAAGAAGAGGGTTTGTCACTTCTTCTTTTTCTTTGCCACTGCGACCATGGCGCATTCATCATCACCCATAGGGCAAACGGTGGTGTTTTTGCGAACCAACATAAAACAGGTGCTGCACAAAGTTTCATCCGCACGTTTTGGTTGTAACGACTCATCAGATCCAGTGCGGTCATCTGTCTCGACCGTGTCGTCTTCTTCTGCCGGGAGGTCCTCTGATGCCAATCGATCTTTCAGGATTGCTGCAAGGTCTTCTTCGACGTCGTCAGGAGCGACCATGTCATCGTCATCTTCATCGTCATCCGTGGCCTTACGCACGATGGTTGCACCCATGGAGTCATCGTCATCGATGTCGTCATCTTCGTCGTCGGAAAGAAGTGGGTCATCGCCATCAAGGTCGTCTTCAAGGAGGTCGAGGTCGTCCTCGCCCTCAATCTCAAGTTCTTCCATCTCTTCAGGATCGATGTCATCTTTTGCCACGTTGGATTCCTCCGTTTTGCCATAAGGCTCGGGGCGGGATAATAGACATAAAAAACAGTCAACGCACGAATCTACGACGAAGAATCACTTAGCGTGACGAGGGTCACGCACTCGGGCAGTTTTAGGAACGACCCGAGCGACGAGCTTCAGCGCGACGTTCAGAGTCCAAACGCTCGAGTTCCGGTGCCTCAGTTGTCATGTGAGACATCGCATCGGCAACTGCATGGTGGCCAGCCTTCTCGGCGATCAAACGGTGCATCTCGAGAGCAACCCGTCGGTAGGACGGATGTCCCTGGGGGCTTGAACGAAGTTCCAGCATGTGCATCGCTTCTCGTGCGTTGAACTGCATGGAATAACGGATGCGATAGGCCATTGAGACGGCGTATGAGGCTTGACTTGGATGGTCCCCTACCAATGCGTCATACAGCGCCGCTGAGCGTTCCATGACCTCGTTGAACTGATCTGCCGCACCGGCCGCATCAACAAGATCGGGACGTGCGAATCCGTGGTACGGAGTTAACGGCTGCCATTCGATCGTCAAGAGACGGTGGCGCTGCAAATCACGGAATGCGCCGTAGTCCGACAAAATGTCGAATCGGTAGTCGGTGCGTTCAAAAGCACGACCGGGACGATGACGACGGTTGTCGCGGTTGCCCACATAGTTACGAAGAATCTCTGACTTCTCTTCGGTCGCCATCTTCTCGACTTTGGCGAGAATCTGCGATTCAGGAAGATGTGAGAAGGCATAGCACGCTGCTGCAACGATCTTGTTCTCACCATCGGGATCGAAATCCACCAAGCTGACTTCTTCGACGTCTGTAGCGATGGAATCGCCAAACAATGAGTCGACAAGGGAGTTCATGTTCGCTGTATTTGTGGAGAGATAATCGGTCCACTTGCCACCACGCTCCACAACATCAACACGACGAAGGAATGATGGGATGACTTTGCGCAACTCTGTGAGCATCATGTCTGCGTATACGCGAGCCTCAGGGAGTGGATGTGCGCGCATGCGCAGAAGCAACTGTTCGTATGCCTGGCCACTGCCGTAGATACCCACGTTGGAAAGCGATGATGCAGGCAAAAGGCCACGAACGGCATCAAGGGCCTTGGCGCGTGTGGCTTGGCGATAAACGAAATCGCTGTCCCCCTCTGCCTTTGGAACTGTGGTGCGAACATGTTGCGTCACAATCTCGGCAAGCGAGCTGTATGAGTCAAACATGCGATCCATGTCGCCGACATAACGAGTTCCGTACTTGCCCTCAAGCAAATCTGGGTCTCGGTAGTACCGGTATCGACCGCCGAGGCGTTCGTCGTAGGAGATGTAGCGAGTCGACTGTTCGAGGTAGCTCATCAAGCGACCCCATTCCAGAATCTTCGTCAGAATATTGGACGCTTGTTCGCATGCAAGGTGCACGCCGCCCAACTGAGCAACAGAGTCGTCGCCGTATTCGACGAACACCTTTTCGTACAGCGATTCTGCACGGTCAACGCCAACTGTTGCATCGACAGCTTGGTCGCCCTTGATTTCTAGGTCGTTGACAAACTCATCAAGAAACAAACGGCGAAGGCTTCGTGGGCTACGGCTGTAGCGCGCAAACAAAGCGCCTTTCACTACCTCAGGAAGATTGACCAGCGCGAAAACCGGCTGATCAAGGTTCGTAAAATACCGACGAAGGATGTCGGATTCAGCATCAGTAAATTCCTCAGGAACGTAGACCGTCACAGTTTTCAAGACTACGAGGCAGCCACTCGCCCCTCAGGGATACCGCCTATAGAACTTCCTTGGATGGATTGGCTGTTCTGAATTCCTCGGAAATGGCCTTTTGCTGCTCAGGAGAGGTCCAGAAATCTATGGCTGTCATGGCCATTGCCTTTGCTCCATCAATGACGGCGCAGTCCGCAAACGTTGTTGCAGACTCTCGTTCAAATGCCACTGTATGGATTGCTGTCCCTGTGGGTGCTGACGCAATCATCGGGTGAATCGACGGCACTAAGTGGCTGATGTTGCCCATGTCTGTGCTGCCGACCACTCGGCGCCCATTTGTGCCTGGGAGTTGCACTGTTCGCCCGAGGGCAGCGGCATTGGTGATGTACATCGCCGACATGTTGTTATTCGTGACCATGTCTGCGTATGGGTTCTCGTCCCACGTGTGAGAAACGGAACACCCGCACGCATGCGCACCTGATTCAAGCGCCGCAATCACTCGTGGCTTCAACTCATTGAGAGACGACATGGTGTCCGATCGGACATACCACTCTGTTGCTGCGTCATGAGGAACGATGTTGGGCTTACTCCCCCCTCGAGTGAAGATGCCGTGAATTCGCTCGGTGGGAAGGATGTGCTGACGCAATGCGCCAACAGCCATGTAACCCAGGACTGCTGCGTCTAAGGCGTTGCGGCCTCTCTCAGGAGCTGCTGCTGCATGTGCAGCCTCACCCGCGTATTCCACGAGCAGTTGTTGGAGGGCAATTGCATCAATGGTGGTGAGATCAGCGTCCGCAGAGTGCACCATCATCGCTACGTCGACGCCGTCAAGAGCGCCGTTGCGAGCCATGACAAGTTTTCCGCCGCCACCTTCTTCAGCTGGTGTTCCGAGGTAACGCACTCGACCGCCAGCATCAGCAGCAACAACGGCCAAACCAATCGCAGCGCCAAGTCCGGCCGTCGCAATGATGTTGTGGCCGCATCCGTGCCCAATCTCAGGAAGCGCGTCATATTCGCTCATGATGCAAACGGTTGGTCCGGACCCAAGATCGCCTGCAAATCCCGTGTCGCATCCGAAGGCGTCAAGATCAACAGTCATTCCATGTTGAGACGAGAGCCGTGTCAGTAATTCAGAAGCAAAATGTTCTTCAAAATTCAACTCAGGATTTCTGTGAATCTGATGACTCGCATCAATAAGGTCCTGAGCCACTGCGTCGATACGAGCGCATGCTCGCGCCTTCAGTTCTTCAACGTCAGAATTCACAATGCACCCCCGTGCCGTAGAACGATTTTTCCAAGTTGATCGCCTCGCTCCAACTTGGCTAGAGCAGTTTCATAATCAGAAAGCGCATGCACCGAGTCAATTGCGATGGGCAAACCTTGCTCAACGAGGCTGAGGAGTTGATCGAACTCTTCGTAACTGCCCATCGACGAACCAATAATTTCGTATTGCTTAAAGAACAATCGCGGAATGTTGATTTCGGCCTTTGGACCAGAGGTGCCGCCACACACCACCATTCGACCACCGGGTGCAAGTGAACGCATTGACTTCTCCCAAGTGGCTGGACCGACACTTTCAATGACGACATCGGCTTCGACATTCCATTTGTCGGAAGACGTGTCTACAGTTGCATCCGCACCCATTTCGATGGCTTGTACACGCTTGGTCTCGTCACGGCTGGTGACAATGACTGATGCTCCCATCCACTTTGCAATTGCAAGTGCCGCGCTGGAGACACCCGAGCCGACGCCAACAATGAGTGCGGTCTCGCCAGCCTTCAAACGGGAACGGTTCAACATGCGTAAGGCCGTGACGTAGGCGAGTGGAAACGCAGCGCATTCTTCCCATGTTCGATTCTGAGGTCGTGGCCGAACATTGCGCGCCGGTGCAATGGCAAAAGTTGCATGTCCTCCCCTGCAGTGCTCTCCCCAAATCATGAATCCGGGACCCATGGGAGAGTTGTTTCCGAGTCGGATGATCTCATCAACAGGTGACACGCCAGGATTCACCACTACTTCGTCACCTACAGAGATGTTGGTAACTGCAGACCCAACAGCGTCGACAATGCCTGTGGTGTCGCAACCAGGGATATGAGGAAGAGGTGGCTTGGGCATTCCGCGAGTGACCCACAGATCCATATGGTTCAGTGCACTTGCTACAACTTTGATACGTACTTCGTCGGCGGCAGGTGTTGGGTCAGGCATTGAGCCCCATACGTAACTGCCGGGTGATTCATTGAGGATCCATGCTTCCATGGTGCAACCGTAGGTGACTAGACCACAATCTTCCAGTAATCAGGAATCACTGTGACGCGAATGCTTTTCCAGGAAGAAATCTTGGTTCTGTCTATTCGAAGAATCTCACGACCGCTCTCGTTGCGAAATTCACAATCAACACTGCGCCTCGCACTGATGTCGGGATGAGGAAGATGTGTCCCAGTCGCGGATCTCTTCAATGCTTGGAACCTGTTGCGAAGGGAAATCGACTCTGAAACTTCGAGGACATCTAAATAGCCGTCATTCGGATGAGCTCGCGG
Organism: uncultured Actinomycetes bacterium; assembly: GCA_937927625.1. GTDB lineage: Bacteria > Actinomycetota > Acidimicrobiia > Acidimicrobiales > Ilumatobacteraceae > UBA2093. The sequence goes on from CALBSD010000058.1 coordinate 58,894, forward strand.
GGTGAGGTTTCGCCCTCTCACGATTCCTGCATTACTGATGCAGACATAACGCGATGATCGACCGATGCGTGGCGCAAAGGAACCGATCTCAATACAGGAAGCTGCAATCTCTTTTTTCACTGCGCCATCTTTCAATGTGATTTCACATTGAAAGGCGTCTATCTCCAGCAGTGAGCAGGGCGTTCCTGGCTGCACAATTGCTGGACAACCAAGCGCATCGAAGAGATCACCTTTGAAGAGAGACATGACGTCATCTCTTCCAAAAGTCGCAATCGCGCCATCGCCGCCGACTTCGGTGATGACCAGTGGAGCAGTGATGCGAGTGCCCCACTCCTCGCCCTTGCGAATGGTCATGTTGCAGATCCACCTTGTGCAGCAGCAACCACGCCTCTATTTATCGAGCGGGCAGCATCTTCCGCAGTGCTTCTCAGCGTTTCATTATGCGTGGTGGTCGCAATTTGACGAAGAAGGTCAATGAGTTGGCGCATGCACCGAACAAAGTCACCAGGGGTTAATTCTGGGTCAAGAATGCGAGAAAGTGGTTTGCCAGAAGCCCACCCTGCTGTCTCGTGTGCAAGACCGCCATTCGGTGCGCGATGGATATGCATGCCGCGTTGACGTTGTGCTTCTTGCAGTGATTCGCTGATCTTCTCAATTCTCTTGAATCTCTGTCGAACGGTGTCTGTCGGCCATCGTGTTGGTCCGCCGTTATCGCCACCACGAGGTTCGTAGATCAAAGTGGAGAGAACAGCAACAAGGTCGTTGACGGAAAGATTGTCCAGCACTCCCCTGTTCATGACTTCAACGACGAGAAGATCGGACTCATGGAAAATCCCTGCAAGGGTGTGACCCTTCTCGGTCAGTGTCCAATTGTCGATGTAATCCAAATCCTCGAGCAATTCCACAACATCCATGAAGCGTGCACCGACCGAACCGGCTCGATTGCGCGAGCTGCCTTCCATCTGTTCAATCTCTTTCCGAAGTCGACGAATGTTTTTCGAAGAGACCGGAGATTCCGAAATCCTTGGACCAGTGTGCTCCTCAACGGCGCGACCCAATGTTTCGTCGATACGTGCCTTCGTAAGACGAGCTGCGGATTCCTTAATGAACTCAGTTCGCGCTGGCTCAAAAGGAACTGGAAGGTCCACTTGGCCTGCACGCGAAGGTAGGGAACGAAGGTCTTTGGCCATGACATCAATGATCTTGCGCGTGGGTGTTACGACAGTGAGACGGATGCCAGAGCGACGAGCTGCGGTCGCAAGGATTAATCCGCGACCTCTGATGTTCGACGCATCAAACATCACGATGTCCCCTGGACGAAGACCACGTAATGCAATTTCAACTTCAACGCTCGATGCAAGAAGTTCCTTCTGCGAATCGTTCATTGATTCGCCCTCAAGTTCTTCATGAGTTTTCTCCAGCAAAGCAAGTTCACGACGACGCTTCTCAAGTGTCGCTTCAGACGTCACCACATCTCTGTCGGCTTGAAATTGGGCAAAGGAGAGATTCAGGATGTGGTGGGCGCCATCGGTCGAATGTCGGCGGACCATGTTGACTGCCATGTTGAAGGTGGGGCGAAATGCCGAAGACAGACGGAAACTGCGACTCAACGCAAGTCCGACAACTTGATCGAAATTTACAAATGGATTCCACAGTGAGATTGCGTGGCCGATGTCGTCAAGACCGCGACGTCCTGCACGACCCGTGAGCTGCGTGAACTCAGACGCCCGCAAAAGTTGATGATGCTCGCCGGTGTATTTCGTGAGCTTCTCGATGACCACTGCACGTGCAGGCATGTTGATACCCACAGCAAGAGTTTCTGTTGCGAAGACGACCTTCACGAGACCCTTCACAAAGCACTCTTCGACAGCCTCTTTGAACATCGGAATCATTCCGGCGTGGTGGCAGGAAATACCTGTGCCGATGTCATCTAAGAAGTAGTGATATTCGAGCGCAGTCTTGTCGTCGTCGGTCAGAGATTCGCAGTGCCTCTCAACTATCTCGCGAATCTGATTCTCTTCTTCGACGGTGGTGAGAACCATGCCAGCACGCATACATGAAGTGACTGCGTCCTCGCATTGCGCTCTGCTGAAAATAAAAACAATCGCAGGAAGCATCTGATTGTCTTCCAAGAGTTCAATGATCTCTGGTCGAGTAGGTGGAGAGAAGCGGCGAGATTTCTTTTGGTTTCCTCCACCACGCTGAGGACCTGGTCGCCCACCGGCAAGAAGTCGCTGGACATGTGCATTTGGTTCGCCGTTAATCACGGTGTGATACATCTCGGTTCGGCCCGACGCATTGTCGTGCAGGGCGAAGTGGTTGGTGAGCTCAATGGGGCGAGTCGTTTCCACCACAACATCTGTTCGACCACGAACAGTAGAGAGCCACTCGCCTACTTCGTCCGCATTCGAAACCGTTGCAGAAAGGCAGACCAGTTGCACTTCGGGTTCGAGTTGAATAATCACTTCTTCCCATACAGGTCCGCGATAGGCATCCTGCAGATAATGCACCTCATCCAAAATGACAACACCAAGATTGTCGAGGCGTGAAGAAGACGCATAAATCATGTTTCGAAGAACTTCTGTCGTCATGACGACTACCGGTGCCTCGGCGTTGATGGCGTTGTCACCAGTAATGAGACCAACATTGTGAGCGCCATATAACTCGCCGAGGTCTCTGAACTTCTGATTGGACAATGCCTTAATCGGCGTTGTGTAGAAAGCCCGCAATCCGGCACCACGTGCACGTGCAATGCCGTATTCGGCAATCAATGTCTTGCCAGATCCAGTTGGTGCTGCAACGAGAACAGAGGCATCTGCGTCGATTGAGTCCATTGCCTTCACTTGGAAAGTGTCGGGTTGATACTTCAGTTGAGCGAGAAAGGTCTCTCGTACGGTGGTCATTATTCGGCCGTCACGCGTCGACGTGTTAGAAGCCAACCGACAAGAACTGCAACTAGATAGAGGAAAGTCAGTGGCAAGGCTAAAGCAAGCATGCTGATTGGGTCTCCGGACGGTGTAATCACCGCAGCTGCAATGAAGATGCCCATGATGGCGTATCTCCATTGCTTGATGAGTGAGCGTGGTTTGACTACTCCGACCAGTTGCAAAAACACGAGCAGGACTGGGCTGAGGAACCCAACACCAAATGCAAGCATCATGAGAACGACGAGAGAAATATATTTCGTGACTTGATACGCCTGTGTGACTTCCGTGCCAGACCATGAAATAAGAAATTCAAGTGCCTTATCGAGAGTCCAGTACGCAAGGCCACACCCGACAGAGAAAAGAACGATCGAGGAGATAATGAATGGACCTGCGTATCGTTTTTCTTTCTTCGACAGCGCAGGGACGATGAATCGCCAGATCTGCCACATGATGACGGGCAGAGCGAGTATGAGGCCTCCATACGCACAGACGCGCATTCTGGCAGCAAAGCCATCAAGTGGTCCGAGAGAAAACAACGAACCGTCACAATGGAAGTCAGGTCGCTGTTTGCACAAATCTCGATACGGACGAGTGAGGAAATTCTTCACCGGGTCGTAGATGGCGAGGATGACAATCGTGCCGATTGCTACTGCGAGAAGACTGCGGACAATGCGCATGCGAAGTTCGCGGAGGTGCTCCATGAGGGGCATGGTCTGTTCGACAGATGCCGTTGAATTGTCACTCATGTGGCTTCTCAGGTACATCTGTGGGAATTGCTTCCAATTGCTCTGGAGTAAGGGCCTCAGACATCTCTGGTCTCATCGGCGGAGAGGGCTCGTGGTCTACTTCGCCAAATCCGGCTCGAATAGTTTCAGCGGTGGAACGAAGATCCTTCATTGGCTCTTCAAATGTGCCACGCAGCTCTTTCTCGAATCCCTGGGTGGTGCGTCGAATTTCCCCGTACACCTTGCCGACCTGGCGAATGACGCCCGGTAGTCGTTCAGGGCCAAGGACGACAAGTCCCGCCAAGAGCAAGAAAATAATCTCGCTACCAGACAAGTTGAACACCCCCACATTGTAGAAGCACCCATCTAGTCTTCATGCGTGCAGCAACGCCTTCCCTCCCTAGTTGACGAGCCCATTGCCTTCGCTCACCGTGGAGCTCGTGCGCATGCTCAAGAGAACACCATCGAGGCTTTTCAGCTGGCGCTACGCCTCGGGGCTAACGGGCTAGAAACTGACGTGTGGTTGACAGAAGACAACGAAGTAGTGCTGGACCATGACGGTGTGGTGAAAAATTGGGGTCGTAAGCGTCCTATCGCGGAAATAAGGCGCTCATCGCTTCCCTCTCACATCCCGACGATCTCTGAATTCTTTGATGCATGTGGCACGGAATTCAATTTGAGTGTTGACATCAAGGACGATCGAGCAACAGACGGTTTGGTGTCTGCATCCCGAGAGGCCGGTTATGACCTGAGTCGTCTCTATGTCTGCCACTGGAGAAGCGCAGAGTGTTTTTCTATTCGCGAACGTCATGCCGATATCAAAGTTGTTGATTCCACGCGTCTGCAGCGTTTGAAAGATGGTCCGGAGAAACGCGCTGCTTTACTTGCCGATAAAGGAGTTGATGTACTCAACATGCACATCACGGACTGGAATGGCGGACTTGTCACGATGATGCATCGCTTCAACATCCAGGCTTTCGGATGGGATGTTCAATTCCCTAATGCATTAAGCAATGGGTTGCGGATGGGGCTCGATGCGATTTACAGCGACCACGTAGATCGTTTAGTGGAGGCATATGACGCAGAAATTGGTCATCCGCCCCGCATCTGACTTACAGCGTGGCGATTCGCCCGAATGGCCAGACAATTGCGAAAGCGCGACCGATCACGAGTTTCTTGGGAATAGTTCCAAAACTTCTGCTGTCGAAAGACTCAGGACGATTGTCTCCCATCACAAACAATTGGCTCTTCGGCACCGTGATGGACTGCATATCGACGACGCGGCATCTGTCGGAAAGATTTGGCTTGGCTAGAACTGTCTTGTCTAAGTACGGCTCTTGAATTGCAGTCTTGTTGACGTACACCTTGCAATTCTTGATTTCGACCGTGTCGCCTTCGACTCCGATGACTCGTTTGATGAGATCATCATGCGCAATGACCCCACCACTTGTGGTGATGCGATCGAAGACAACCACATCACCATGATGGATGTTGTGAAGTCGATAACTCAACTTGTTCACTAACACTCTGTTGTTCTCAAACAGAGTGGATTCCATGGATGGACCGCTGATGTAGAACTGCTGAAGCACGTAGACGCGAACGAGCAGGGCCGCGCCCAGGGCGATTGCAATAACAATGATCCAGTCGCGAAGCACCCGACCTGGGGAATTGCCCTTGGCCACTTCGGGAAAGAGCTCTCCTACTTCGATGCCTGCTTCGTCCATGAGGCTCTAAACCTAGTTGGACGACATGAGGAAAAGGTGACGAGCCATGCGACAGCAGGCACGAAGAGAAAATCGCTACAGAATGTGATGCGGGTGTATTGTGTTGTCACCCCACCAAGGGGCAAGCCACAGACGCCATAAGGCGACTTGACGAAGGGACTTCCCAAATGAAGGTATGGATCGACCAGGACCTGTGCACCGGTGACGGACTCTGTGAAGAAATCGCTCCCGACGTATTTACGCTTCTCGATGACGGCCTTGCCTACGTGAAGGAAGGCGACAAAGTTTTCGCAACCGCTAAGGGCAATGCTCAGGGTGCAGAAGGTCTCGCTAATTTCGCTGACAACCGCCTTGACGCAGTTGTCGAATCCGCCGAGGAATGCCCCGGCGAATGCATCTTCATCGAAGCCTGATTTTCCTTACGCGCCGATAAAGCGCGCAACGGTTAAGAATGCAGTGTGCGCCACCATGCGGTGGTCTGGTCGTACTGCCAGGCCTTCAATGTGCCAAGTCCTATGAAGCACTTCGATGGTTCGTTGGTCTACCCAACCCTTGCCCATTGATTCGCGTACTTGAACAGCCTGAGTGATTTGTGGCGTGTACGCCACTAACAATCCCCCTGGTACCAGAATTTTTTCTGCTGTCTCTGTGACACGCCATGGCTCAGGGAGGTCCAGCATGACGCGGTCGAACTCCCCTTCGGGAACATCTTCGTAGCTATCTCCAAGACTGACGTCATATCGGTTGAGTGCTTCCTCGCCGAGGAATGACTTCACATTGGCCTTGGCGCGATTGAGAAAGTCTTCTCGCAGCTCTAATCCCGTGATGTGAGCACCCCAGCGAAGCATTGTCATGGAAAGTGCGCCAGAGCCAATTCCTGTTTCAAAGACACGGGCGCCGGGGTAAATGTCACCCAACATGCACATCGGTGCGAGGTCTTTCGGGTAAATAACCTGCGCGCCACGAGGCATCTCAATGACGAAATCCTCGAGCGTGGGACGCAACACGGTGTACTTGGCGCCTTTGGTTGACTCAGCAACCAAGCCTGGCTTTTGTCCGATGACATTGGCATGAGGGATGAAGCCCGAATGACTATGAAATTCACCAACGTCGTTCAAAGTGACGAGGTAACGACGCTTTTTGGAGTCGATGAAGAGGGCCTTTTCGCCCTCTAGAAATACTGCGCTCATTGTGATGAGGCTCCGTTCTTTTGAACATTGATCAAGAGTGTTTCGCCCCGCTTCAAAGCAATGAGGGAACTCTTGTTGTTGAAGCGACAATCAATCCAGCGCAACAACGTAACGAGAAGAATAAGACGGCGTAACCAGCGACGCTTAGCGGATTGATTGCTAAGAATCTTTTTGCCGCCCCACGTAAAGAGGGCGAACATGATTTAGAACCTGCGGAACTCGACGCGAGAACCGCGCTTGCGTCCACTGCGGCGACCAAAGACATAAGCAAGAAGCACAACGACTGTGGCTGCGCCAGAAGCAATAGCAATTACTGATTGCTTCTTATCAGTGGCGCGACCTTGAATATCGGCCTGTAATGCGCGGAACTTTGATTCGAGATCTTCGCGAGTAACGCGTGGTGTATCTGACATGGTTATTCCCCTTTGGCCAAACTGCGCTGAGAGATGCGGCTGTACGACAGCCAAACAAGAAGCGAGACAACGATCAACGTAAAGATGTAGTGAACGAAGGACCAGGTGCCATCAAGAGCCTGTCCACCGAGATCCTGACTCAAACGAAGAACTCCCATTGCAAGGAAGACCATCGCAAGTCCGAGCGATGTTGCAGCAAGTGTGCCGACTGCAACCCAACGCGCTGCGCCCTTGAGTGGTCCGAGTGTTTCCTGGCGCGCATAGGTCTTGACCGACTCGACCAAGTCAGTGACTTGGTCTGTAGGCGTTAAACGCTTGCGGAACGGGGAAGATGGCTGGACCATGGACTAGCAAGCCTACGCCAGTCCCCTGTAGTTATCCACAGGGTCTTTATGGTGCTAGTTGATCTGCTCTCGGGGTCGATTTTGCCTTATTCAGTGCATCACCCAAGGCATTCCAAATCGGCCTGTATGCAGTCTTGTTATCGATGCCGGTGCTGTTCATTAGGAGCGTGAAGACAACAGGCTGTCCTCCCTCCACTGGCAAATAACCCACGAGCGATTTCACGCCAGAGAGAGTGCCCGTTTTTCCAAGGAGTCGACCATTCATCGGAGAATCCTCAAAAGCGCTGGTGAGAGTTCCGGATTGGCCTGCAACAGCCAACAATGGCGCGATTGCTGATGCATTGGAATTAAGGAGGGACATAAATGCACTGCAGGAGGCCTTGTTGGAACTTGAAAGTCCTGACCCATCGAGCATGGTCGGCAATGGCGTGAGTTTCTGATCGGTGAAGTACTGACGCACCACTTCTATACCTGCAGCAGTGCTTCCGCTCTTTCGCTTGGCATATCCAAGTTCTTTCAGAACCATCTCGGCGGTGTTGTTGTCGCTGTTCACGAGCATCTCATTGAGAATTTGTGGCAGAGGTGCTGAAGTTATTGACGTCACTGCAGTTGCTTCGCCAGGAACTGTTGCGTCATGGCGGGGCTGACCGAGAACAGCAATTCCACGCGCAATCAGCATCGTGCGAAGCTCTGTTGCTGCTGCGATTGCAGGGTCGTCTGGCTTGATGGGGTCACCAACAATTGCGCCATCGTTTACAAGCAATGCACCAAGTGGGCCAGATTCAGTGAAATGAAATTCTGATGGCCAAACATCAACAAATCGCTTGTCGTCGTATCGGGAATCAATACCGACTATCGAACCATTGATTTGTCGAATACCTGTTGACGCAATTTGATCAGCAAGTGTTTCGAGTGAGGTGCCATGAATTGTTTTGTACTTTTCATTTGCAACGTATTCATTGCGAACAATCAGTGGATCTCCTCCGCCGACAAAATACAAATCGTTCACAACGCCGGCTATTCCGGTTTGCGTCGCAAAGATGTCTGTTTTATATGTGAAGGTCGTGCCGAGAGTATTCAGCGCTGCAGTGGCTGTGAGAATTTTTGCAGCTGATGCAGGTGTCAATTCGGTGCTGCTGCGAATGTCGACAAGTGTCTCCCCTAGCCATTCGACCTTCAAGCATGCATTACTTGGAATACGTGTCTGAAGTGTGGCAAGGGAACGACGTAGTCCACCAAGACGAGCATCGTTTGAAAGTGTGTTTGGTGTTCGGCGCGCTGAGAGAACTGCAACCGAGGGCTGCTGAGGTATCGCACCGCTGGCAACTGGAGTGACCCGGGATGCAACTGCAGACGTGACGAAGTATCCAGCTCCTAAGACGACAGCACCAAAAACACCAAGGCCAATAACGACCTTGAGTGGATCCTTTGCTCGTCGCATAGGACGTTGTGCTGATTTATTGATGAGCGACACCTGTGTGAACCGCATAGCGATAGAGATGACCAAGTGCGGCAACAGCGCGATTACCACTTGCGTAGCAAAGGCGGCCCGACTCGCGAACAGCTACAACACCTGCATTTTCTGGGTCGGCAACTGCAAGTTCCGTCGCAACCAAAATTGGCTTACCGGTACGAAGTGACAATTCATGAGCTGCTTGTGCGAAGCGTGCATCTTGACGTTCGTGGTATTCAACGATTCGTTCAAGTCCGTGATCTGGATGGAATTTACCTTCTCGCATCAAACGTGCTTGGTTGGCTTGAATACCGAGTCCGAGATAAATCACAGCATCAACATCTGGGTGCGACGCAATCATCTCCATCACTTCTGGAATTGTGTCGCGTGTTTCGCCGCCGGCGCAGTCAACAGGATTGTTGCGACTCCATCGAGGAGGGAGCTTTGTATCAATTTGCGATTCAAGGTCTGCGGGCAAAGACATCAATTGAAGAGAACCATCACGAGCAATCGCATCGCTGGTCACAACTCCCCAACCTCCTGCTGTCGTGAGGATGATTACGTTCGGGCCCTTGGGAAGTGGTTGAGTTGCAAAAGTTGCTGCTGCCTCGAATGCCTCTTCAACTGTTGCAGCACGTGAAATGCCACCTGCTTTGCATGCGCCATCAAAAATGGAATCATTCGCGGCGAGAGCACCAGTGTGACTCGCAGCAGC
>CALBSD010000059.1 GCA_937927625.1 uncultured Actinomycetes bacterium
TCGACCTCAACCCAGAAAAAGACATTTACTGGTGCACCGCAGACGTTGGCTGGATTACCGGCCACAGCTACATCGTGTACGGGCCATTAAGCAATGGTGCAACGCAGGTGATGTACGAAGGCGTTCCGAACTTCCCCGGCAACGACCGCATGTGGCAGATCATCGAGAAATACAAAGTCACGATTTTCTACACCGCACCAACTGCAATTCGTACGTTTATGAAGTGGGGCGTTGAAGAACCAGCAAAACATGATCTTTCATCGCTGCGTTTGTTGGGCAGTGTGGGCGAGCCCATTAACCCTGAGGCGTGGATGTGGTACCACGAAAACATCGGTGGTGGAAACTGTCCGATTGTTGACACGTGGTGGCAGACAGAAACCGGCGGCATCATGATTTCGCCATTGCCTGGTGCAACAACTACGAAGCCTGGTTCTGCAACATTCCCATTGCCTGGCATTGGTGCCGAACTTCTTGATGACGAAGGCAAGCACGTTGAGCACGGCGGTGGTTATCTCACTCTCACTCATCCATGGCCTGGCATGTTGCGCGGTATTTGGAAAGACCCCGAGCGTTACAAGGATGCGTATTGGTCGCGCTTTGATGGTCGATACTTCGCAGGTGATGGCGCCAAGTTGGATGACGATGGATATCTCTGGTTGCTTGGTCGCGTTGATGATGTGATGAACGTGTCGGGTCACCGCATTTCAACAACCGAAGTAGAGAGCGCACTCGTGTCGCATCCATCTGTTGCTGAAGCCGCGGTAGTCGGCGCCAATGATGCAACGACAGGTCAAGCGATCATCGCCTATGTCACTTTGGTGGGCGGTATGGAAGTGGACGAACAAGTTCTGCGCAACCATGTGGCCGGAGAGATCGGGGCTATCGCAAAGCCCAAGACCATCTACTTCACACCGGAATTACCCAAGACTCGCAGCGGCAAGATCATGCGTCGACTTCTTCGTGACGTGGCAGAAGGTCGCAACCTGGGAGACACCACCACATTGGCGGACGCCAACGTGGTGAACGAACTTCAAAAGCGCGCCTCCGAAGCTCCGAGCGAGGATTAAAGGTGAAGCGACTTCTTGCTGGGGTCTGTCTCATTGTTACGCTGACAGCGTGTTCGGGAAGTAGTAGTTCTTCGGAAACATCAATGCCCGACGAGGTTTTCACGGGTAAGTGCTCGCCGACAGAGAAGAACCCAACGCTTGGTCTCTCAGCGATTTCAGATACGTATCGCGTGCAGGTATGGGACGATGCGAACTCGAATACTCCACGCCAGTTAGAGCAGATTGGTGACGATCCCTTTGCCAACAACTCGGGATACGACATGACAGTTGTGGAGTCCGTTGCGGTGTCACAGAAAGACTGCACAATTTTTGTTGGCGCTTGTTGTGAACCAGTGAGCGGAATCACGTTCTATGAAGGAAAAACGAAAGGTGAATGGCTGCAGTTAATGGGCCACTTGCCGGCGGTTAGTCCTGATGGCGAGCTGCTCGCTCTCGTCGCATATGAACAACTAACGATTTCTTCCACCCAGTTTCCCGACAAGGTAACGACAACATTCGCACTGCCAAAAGCAGATGAAGCAACGATGTATAAAACAGCATGGCTGAACGGGGATCAGGTCGCTATCAGTGGCTTTACTCCCAAAGGTGCGTACGTGTGGATCGCAACAATCAGTGAAGGAACAGTTCGTCCAGGAGAACTGATTACCGATGCAGTGAATTGGGAATCAGAGAATTTATGGCGCGTGGGACTTGTAGGCGTTGATGAGAATGAAAATCTCGTGACCCGCTCTGCAGGGAAAGACGACAAGGACATTCTTGATTTCCGATACGCCGACGCCTTCGAGTCTCACTCCACCATTGAGATTCCTGCAGCAACCTCTTCATATGTGATGTCTGGTCGACGCACCGCGATGGTGAATGAAAAGGGTGTGCTCAGTGTGTGGTCCGGCAACGGAGACCCAGTGCAACTAGGCGCCGGATACGTCTGGGCTGGCTGATTTCAATTCTCGAGACGCGCTGCAATTAACGCAACAACGCGATATTCAACGGCACAACAAGCGAGAACATAAATCCGATCATCCACTTGTTCTGATTAGAAATTGCTTTTGCGATAGCCAAATCAATTTTCATTGTCAGTCGTTCTTCCATCTGAATCATCTCTGATCTCAATAGCGCGATTTCTTGATGTAACTCAGATCGCAACAAAGCTATTTCCATTTGAAGTTCTGTTCGTACTAGTGAAAGATCCTTCTTTGTTGCAACATTGCCCCAACCTTCCGGTGGTAAATGTTCGACAAGTGTGTCTGCTGCGCTCACGCCCAACTTCTCCCGCAATACTTCGTGCATCTCATATCTCTGAGACTGTGTGATTGACATCGTTCATTCTCCTCCGCATGTTGTTGGGGAAGATGTGTACGACTCAACTCTAAACACGGCATCATGCAAAGAAATGCAAAACTGCCGCCGATTAATCGGCGTTCAACAAATTGGGTTGCAACTAATGCAATAAAAAGTTTTAATCACGGAAGTTTTCAAACTGCAACGTAACCAACGGAGCAATTACGCGCATCCGTAACGGCTCTTTGAAATTGCAAAGGAGCCACTACGGATTCCAACTATCCACCAATTGCTAGACCAATAATTGGATCGGCCTCGACCAGTGCAGTCGAATGTCGCAGGGTCATAGCCGTAATAGTCCTGGTAATCCTCAAGATTTATCCCGAAAAACGGTGTGGAGTTGTACCACATTCCTGTTGAGGAACCACCGCCTGAGTGGGAGGGCGTTGGTTTGGGTTTAGGTGGAATCTTTCCGGTTTTTGACTTTACGACCCCGGTGGTTGATGAGCCATTGGTTCCTGAAACCACAATCTTGAAGTAGTAGACCGTGTTGGGCTTGAGCCCATTTACAGAAAAAGTCTTATCACCATTTGAAACACTTGTTCTTGACGATTTCATTTGATTGGTGTTGGTGCCCCAGTAAATGGTGGCAGAAGTTGCATAACTCAGACTCGACCTGACGTACGCAGTAGTTGTCTTGTTGTTCCATGCGGGACTCTTATGAGAAATACGTGGAGATGTTCCCGATGCTGGCGGGTTATTCACCACAAATGTCTGAGGTAACGCGGTAATGGTTCTTCCTACGCTGTCCACTGCAGAGACTGAGAGTGTGTAGGACCCATTCACCCAAGTTGACACATCAAGGCTCAAGAGCCCATTGGTGCGTGATGTCCCGTTCGATTGTGACGTACCGCTGTTGCATGGACCATTGGAAACCCTGAAACACCAAGTTCGGATTGAATCAGCACCTGGGTGATAGATAGACGCTGTAATCCCAGTGCTGCTCTGTACGGATACGCCACCCCCCACTCCGCTCAGAGATGCAGTGGGCTGCGGGTTGTTAGTTGTAACGACGAGTCCCGTGCTGGTGGCGGTGCGGTTGGATGTGTCGGTCACGGTGACTTGGTAGGTGACTGATCCGTTTGTCCATGCGGTGGAGTCGTATTCAAATACTGCAGTTGCGAGGTTAGAACTATAGGTGCTTGTCCAGCAGCCGGTATCTGGGTTGAAACTTGTTGTGTAGTCAGTCAACGATGAAGATCTGAGGGATGTTGCTGTTGTGACAGCTGTTCCATTCATTGTGAGACACCACTTTTTGATGCTGGCTGTTCCAATGGGTGCTGCAGCCGCAGCTGCAGAGATGGTGAACCAGCCGGAGGCATTTGTGTTGTTTGTAGTTGTCCAGGCCACTGTTGGAGGTGCGTTGGTGTAGTTAACAGTGAGGATGGTGCTGGTGGCGGTGCGGTTGGATGTGTCGGTCACGGTGACTTGGTAGGTGACTG
>CALBSD010000060.1 GCA_937927625.1 uncultured Actinomycetes bacterium
ACCAAGTGTGTACAAATCCATGATTTACATCTGCTGCCGCAGCGATATCTCGCACCCCGACCTCAGAGAATGGCTTCTCCCGAACAAGTTGGATCGCGGCTTCAATCAGACGACGTTCACCTTCGGCCCTGGTAATGGGGGAGCGGCGTTTTGTTTTGGGAGGAGTCGTTGACTTGACCATAAGTAGAGAACTCGACTGTACAAGGACACATAGTCCCTATTTAAATTCGGTGACAGTCTAGAACTGTTAGGTAAAAGTTGTTGACTGTTACTGTCGGGCCATGAGCAATCTCAAAAATGCCTTTCGTCCTCTTGTTGCCGTCGCTTTGGTTGGCCTTGGGCTTGTCTCCGCTTCGTCCTCTGTCACGCAAGTTGTTCACGCGACAGGAATACCGACATATGCCTATCTCTCCGGCGAAGCAGGTCATTACAACTACGTCATCGATGATGCGACAAAGACGTTGAGCGCAACCGTTGGACCTTTCAACTCGAATAACAACTGGCGTTGCAACCGTATGACCAATGTCGCCAATCATGCTGGCACCAAGGTGATTCAAGCGTCTGCATGCCAAGCAAATGGTGTGATCATCAACGTCGCCGACAACACATTTTCGAACTTGAGTTTTGGCTCATCTGTGATGGCCTTTAGTAACGATGACCAGTACGTGTACTCAATGGGTTACACGCGTCAGAAAACTCGCATCTCCGACGGAACAAATGTGTGGCAAGTCGGGAACGGCGGAGGTTCATACGGCAGCCAAACCGCTATCGCAACATCGCTTGATGGAACCAAACTGTATGTTCCATTCCAGAACAACCCCTCGTGGAAAGTTGATGTTCTCAACACGAGCGATGGGTCTACCGTTGCATCGATTACAGATCCATCGTGGTCTTATCCCACCTGGACAGTTGTTTCGCCAGTTGGACACAAAATGTATGTCGGCATTTCAGGCGGAATCGCTGTGATTGACACAAACACCGACACGATTATCAATACTTTTACAATCGGCTGGAACAGTGCCGTATCGCCAAGTGCCGACGGAAACTATTTATATGTCGCGTCGGGAAACAATGTTTTCAAACTGAATGCAACTACAGGTGCTCAATTGGATATGTGGGCAGTCTCAACAGGAGAGGGTGGAGTTGCTGTTAACCCAGCAGGAACCCATGTCTATGCATTGAATAACAATGGCGCTGGGCTCTCCATTATCGAAGTCTCTACTGGAACAATTACGAATGTGACCTTGGGTAGTGAGCGTTCGCGAACAATTGTTTTTGTTCAGCGGATTCCTGCACCTTCTATCTCGCTGTCACGTTCTTCTGGAACTGCAAATGTCGATAATGCGGTCAGCGGTCTGTATTCCATTTCCAATACGGGCGGAAGTGCAACGTCGTATTCCATCAGTCCATCAACATTGGCTGCAGGTCTTAGCTTCTCGACATCAACTGGTTTGATTACGGGTACGCCGACGGCAACTCGTTCTGCAACGACCTACACGATTACGGCAACAAATGCTGGGGGAAGTTCATCAGACACGTTCTCTCTGACGGTCAACGATCCACCAGATGCCCCAACCCCAACGCTTTCTTCAACGACATCAACTGCCGATGGATTTACGTTCAATATTTCGAACTATTCAAATAGCTACACCTACACATTGAGCGCTACGAATGGTGCAACTGCAACCCATAGTTCGGGAGCTGTCACAGTTTCTGGTTTGTCAGCATCAGGCACTTCGACAGTGACCGTTTCTGCTTCACGTACGGGTTACCGCTCATCCAGCGCTACAGCTAGTGGTCGTGCGTTAGACGCAACGACTACAACAACCACAACAACTATTGCTGGTGGCGTTTCGGGCGCAGGAAAGGGCGGTACTGGCGGTGGCAGCGGTGGAGGTGGTACCGGCAGTACGACGACGACAATTGCCTCCTCGACTACAACAACGACAACCATCCCTGCACCTGACGCACCCTCTGCGGCTCCGGGAGATGGCGTCATGGTTATTGACGGCAAAGAAACGATTGCTTCTGTGACACGTGCGAACAATCGCGTCACTGTTGGTGCTGGTGGCGTCAACGTGACGTTCAATGGCATCAGTAAGGACGGAACAATTCTTCCGTTAGACAATGACGGCAACCTTCGCATCACCGGTGGCGATTCGGTTTCTATTGAAGGAACTGGGTTTGCCGCAGATCAAGACGTTGAAGTGTGGATGTTCTCCACGCCTCAATTGCTGGCAACCTTGAAAGCAGACTCCAGCGGCAAAGTGGTGGAAAACATCAAGTTGTCCAACATGTTGCAAGAAGGAAACCATCGATTCGTGGTGAAAGGTAAGAGCACTGCCGGTGCCAATGCACTTGTCACGCTCGGAGTCATTGTTGGATACGAATCCTCAGGACTCTCAACAGCTGGAAAACTACTTATTGCTCTGCCGATCGCGTTGGCGATTATCGTGGGTCTCGTGCTACCAACGACACTTCGTCGCCGAAAGAAATTGGTTCGTGGCTAGAGGTTTTGGTTTTCGACAAAAA
>CALBSD010000061.1 GCA_937927625.1 uncultured Actinomycetes bacterium
TGTGAGATACGCAATGCGTAGAGGGCCGTTGGGGTCGTACGCGCCTGACATAGGCAGTTGAGGCTAACTGCCCGCCTTTGGAAAGGCTCGGTAGCCTCGGCGGACTATAAGAAATGCCCCTGCAATCAATAATGCAATGTAGACCCCATTCCCCAATAGCGAGTACAAGGTTCGTCCTGTGCGTATAGGGATGGGGAAGTCGATGATGGCGGCTTCGGAGACTCTTGTGCGTTCGTACACATGCCCATCCGGGTCGACGAAACCACTGAATCCGGTGGGGGAAATTTGCAGCAACCATCGACCTTGTTCTTGGGCGCGTAATTGAGACGATGCCAGTTGCTGAGTCTGCAGGATGGTCCATGTGTAACTAGACCCATTGGTGGGGTTGAGAATGAATCCTGCGCCGTCGCTGACACCTTCGTTCACACGCCCGCCGAAGAACACTTCCCACGAGATGGCAACTGCTGCACGTTCGCCTGCGATGTCTATCCATCCACGTGCATCTCCTGGACGTGCATCGCGGGGAACAAGGTTCGTTGGTGCTCCAAGCAGAGTCAGGAGTGAACGCATGGGCATGTATTCCCCAAATGGAACGCGACGGACTTTGTCGTACCGGGATGTGATGCCCAGTTCTGGATCGATGACAACTTGTGCATTGGTAAACGCATTGTCGCCAGCATCTTCGGTAATGCCGACAACGAGTGGAACATTGAGCCGCCGTGCTTCTGCTAACAACTCTGTGTACTCGCGGCTGTCGAAGAAAAGTCCATCTGCTGTCACATTGATGACGTTCTCTGGCCAGACAACTGCAGTTCGGGTTGCATCAGGCTGTAGCGATTTCGTCAATGTGAGATGGCGGAGGAAGACTTCGCGTGGGTCGGTGTTGATGGCATGTGTGCCTTGATTTCCACCACCTTGAATTGCCGTGAGATGAACAGTGCGACCCGTATTCGACGTGCCGTCCCATCGAGACGCAACACCGATGAGAATCGTGGCTACAAGAAGAATACGCACGCGATGTCGCGACATTCCGATCCACAGAACAAGTGTCGATAGTCCAATGACGCCTAGCCATGGTGCAAGGTGAGCGAATGGACTATCTGCATTCGCGATAGCGAGAGTCGCTAATGGAACTCCTCCAAAGGGCAATGAAAGACGCACAGTTTCTGTAAGTGCGTGAAACACGATGAGAGCTGCTGTGTGAGTTCTCCCCTGATGGAAAAATGAGGCGCATCGTGCCGCAAGTCCGTGAAGAGATGCGAACAGGACGACGACAATGAGGTAGCCAGGTGCTGTGAGAAACCACATCCACGCCATTGCTGGCAGGAACCAACCGATTCCAAAAAATAATCCAGTGCGAAATGGAGACGTCGTTCTGCGTTGACGCGCCAGCGATGCATACCACGCGATTCCCAGGAAGCTAAGAGGCCACCATCCCCATGGGGGCATCGATGCAGCAACGAGTAGGCCTGCTGCGAAAGGCGCAACCGCTCGCTTCATCAGGGCACGTATGCCGCGCGAATAACGAAGCGGTGGCTGGTCTTCCCGACGGGGTGACAAGAGAACAACGTCAACGTTGCAGTGGGAGTTGGTTTTGTGATCCACATTGCTGTTTTGGCCACAACCATTGACTTGCTCACAACATATTGAAAGGTTCGTGCGCCGCGAGTAATTCGAATCTCATCACCAATAGTCAATTTGTTGATGTTTGCGAAGGGGCGATGGCCAGACGTGCGATGACCACCGATCACGATGTTGCCAGTACTCCCTGGAAGTGGGCTTCCCGGCCATTCGCCCACACCCAGATTGAATTGGGTATCGGTAACGCCAACATAAATGCGAGCCGTCACTTTGAGACGCGGGATGGACAACGTCCCAATTGAGACAGGTTTTGTGGAAGTGGCAATCGAGATGGTTGATGAGGGCGCGGCTGATGCAGTTGCCGCCGATGCAGGGAGGATGCACGCCAGGGCGGTGAGAAGCAGAGCGATGCGGCGCATCTCTACATCTTTACAGCGATGAGAGATGGGAAAGAATTGCTTCGCCAGCAGCACGTGCCTGTTGGACGCAGGCAGGGATGCCAATGCCTCTGTAGCTCGCGCCAGCGAACACAACGCCCGGAGCCTTTGTGCCAAGGGAGTGCTCCACTTCCGCCAGACGTGCAAAGTGATGTGGGCGATATTGCGGGAAGGATTCCGTCCAGCGACTGATACGGACCTCGGTTGGCTCGATGTCAAAGCCGAGATGCAATTTCATATCCGCAAGTGCAAGATTCACAAGTTTGTCATCGTCGAAATGCAACACATCAAGACCGTCACGACCGAGAGAAACACGCACAATCATTGACCCATCGACTGGTCGCCAGTGTGCCCATTTGTTTGAGCCAAATGATGCTGCGGTCACCCACC
>CALBSD010000062.1 GCA_937927625.1 uncultured Actinomycetes bacterium
TGACGGGCGCGTTCACGGTTGGCTTTTTGGCGTTCTCTTTTATCTGTTCCCACGAATTCGGCAGGTTAGTACCTCACAGGTAGCCTCTTCCATCGGTGGCACTCATTGTTCAGAAATATGGCGGCACGTCGGTCGCAGACCCTGACCGCATCAAGTCGGTCGCGGACCACATCGCTTTCACCCGAAAGCACGGAAACGATGTCGTCGTGGTGGTGTCGGCCATGGGCAAGAGCACCGACAATCTTCTGGCATTGGCCAATTCGGTGTCTGATGTGCACCCCGGTCGCGAAATGGACATGTTGCTCAGCACTGGCGAGCGCATCTCAATGGCACTTTTGTCGATGGCCCTTGCAGGCATTGGCATCGAAGCTGTCAGTTTCACTGGTGATCAGGTGGGCATCATCACCGACACCATCCACACCAAGGCAAAGATTCTTGAAATCACCGGCGAGCGCGTGCGTGAAGCATTGGGACAAGGCAAGGTCGTTGTTGTCGCCGGGTTCCAAGGTGTTTCCACCAGCAACGAAATCACCACGCTTGGACGCGGTGGTAGCGATACCACTGCTGTTGCAATCGCTGCAGCATTGAACGCCGATGTGTGTGAGATCTACACCGACGTCACCGGCGTGTTCTCCGCCGACCCTCGCATTGCACCGCAAGCTCGCAAACTCACTCGTTTGCAGTTCGACGAAATGCTCGAAATGGCTGGCGTGGGTAGCAAGGTTCTTGCACTGCGTTCAGTTGAATTCGCCCGCAATCACAACGTTCCTATCCACGTTCGTTCCAGCTTCACATGGGAGCACGGCACATGGGTGAGCGCAGAAAAATCACAAGGAGACACTTCAATGGAAGAGCCCATCATCTCCGGCGTTGTTAACGACGCCAGCGAATCGAAGGTCACTGTTGTCGGCGTGCCCGACCGTCCAGGTATCTCCGCTGCATTGTTTGAGAATCTTGCCAACGCAAACATCAATGTCGACATGATCGTGCAGAACACATCAAAAGATGGTCTCACTGACATCTCGTTCACAATGCCGAAGGCCGACATGAAGGTCGCAGAAGAAATCGTGTCGCGCGTTGCGGCCGAAATCGGAGCACAGGGCGTGACCCATGATTCCGAAATCGCCAAGGTTTCCTTGGTGGGTGCGGGCATGAAGACAAGCCCAGGCATTGCAGCAAAGATGTTCCGTGTTCTTGCGGACAACAACATCAACATTCACATGATTTCCACCAGCACCATTCGCGTGTCGGTAGTTGTGTCGTCTTCCGACATGGAATCAGCAGTGAAGTCTTTGCATACAGCATTCGATTTGGACTCTGGCACTGCATATTCGGCACCATTGCCCGAACGCAAGTAACGCGCCTGCAATACTCAACTAATGGCACTTCGTCGACAGATCATCCCGTGGCGTGCAGCTGGCACCCGCGCAGAGATGCGTCGCAACGCTGACGAAGTAGTTCGTGACACCGGCTGGGTGTTCAACAACCAGACCGGCGCATCGCTCACACTTGAAGAATTCGTGCAGACAGGTGACGCGGAAGTGGAGATTTATCTCGACCGTTTCAACTGGGTGGATATTGCTCCGCAGTCTTCGGTGTTGGAGATTGGTTCCGGAATTGGTCGCATGACGGCAGCGTTGTCGCGCCGTTTTGATTCCACTGTTGCAACAGATGTTGATGCTGCATTCCTTGAGCGTTGCCGTGAGACAGTGTCTCGCTTCGGCAAGATCAGCGCATTGCGTACGGTGCACATCGCTGATGGCAGTTCCATCAACATGCCTGATAACTCAGTCGATGTGGTGTTCTCGTACATCACCTTGCAGCACTGCAAAGCAAGTGATGCATTGCGCCTCACCACAGAAGCTCTTCGCGTGGTGAAGCCCGGCGGTTACATCGCGCTCAACTACCGCACATGGGTTCCCGCCGACATCATCTTGGTTCCTGCCGGTGCTGTGATGCGTTGGCTCTGGCGTATTCCTGTTGCCGGACAGCGTTTGTCGCAGTGGCGTTGGTCCACTCGCCTCGGCTGGCAGGCCAATCGTCTTGATCCGCGTCGAGTTCTTGCATTGCTGGAAGCCAGCAACATTGGTCTTACAGATGCCGCGATTCTTCATCACCCTGGCCGCCCACAGCGCAGCGTTTCCCTTGCGGGTCAAACAGTTCGCCAGCGTGACCTTGACGTGGCAAATAAAAGTCATTGGTGGCTGGTCGCTCAAGCCCATTAGCCTCAACACCCATGCGCGTAGGTGTAGTTGGAGCAACAGGTCAAGTCGGAAGCGTGATGCGCACCCTTTTGGCCGAACGCAATTTCCCCATTTCTGAACTTCGATTCTTTGCGTCAGCACGTTCTGCTGGCAGCACGTTGCCATGGAACGGCGGCGAGATTGTGGTGGAGGATGCATCTGTTGCAGACCCATCTGGTCTTGACATCGCATTGTTCTCTGCTGGTGCAACGTCATCGCGTGAACTCGCGCCGAAGTTTGCAGCTGCGGGCGTCACGGTGATTGATAACTCCAGTGCTTTCCGTATGGATCCTGAAGTGCCACTTGTTGTGAGTGAAGTGAACGGTCACTTGGTGCACAACTTGGCAAAGGGAATCATCGCGAACCCGAACTGCACCACGATGGCTGCAATGCCAATCTTGAAGCCGCTGCATGATGAAGCAGGTCTTCTCAAGATGATCGCAAGCACGTATCAAGCAGTCAGCGGCGGCGGACTCGCCGGCGTGGAAGAACTTGATGTGCAAGGTCGTGCAATGGCCGAGCATGCAGCAGAACTCACATTTGATGGCGAAGCAGTTGCATCACCAACACCAAAGAAGTTTGCGCGCACCATTGCGTACAACGTGTTGCCACTCGCCGGCTCCATGGTTGACGATGGCGCTTTCGAGACCGACGAAGAGAAGAAGCTTCGTAACGAAAGTCGCAAAATCCTCAATATTCCTGGGCTTTTAGTATCTGGTCTGTGTGTTCGTGTTCCTGTGTTCACGGGCCACTCCATCGCCATCAACGCAGAGTTCGCGAACAGCATCACCGTTGCACGTGCGCATGAACTTCTTGCGAATGCACCTGGTGTTCGCTTGGTTGATATTCCAACACCACTCGAGGCTGCTGGTAAAGACCCCAGCTACGTCGGACGTATTCGTCAAGACGAGACAGTGGATGACAATCGCGGACTTGCGTTGTTCCTCAGCAATGACAACTTGCGCAAGGGTGCTGCGTTGAACGCAGTACAGATTGCAGAACTCTTAGTGAAGTGAGTGGTCGTCGCGTTACGGCGCGACGGTCTCGGCAGCAGCGTCTGCCTCAGCGGTGACTTCTTCTGTCACGGCTGCTTCTTCAACAACAATTTCTTCTTCAACTTCTGGAGTTGGAATGCCTTCGGCGTAGCAACCGCCACCAGCAATTGCGGTGACTGCTTTGCGCAAGCGAAGTGAATCGAGTGGCTTGATGGTCCAACCATCGGCACCGCTGCGGCGCGCCATGTGCACATCGGCAACACGGTCGAGAAGCATGAGAACAGGAACCTTTGGCAATGCGCCACTGGACTGGTCAAGACGAAGATCCATCGTGATGGCCATGCCGCCCATGCTGCCCACCTGCATATCGAGGATGGCGATGTCGGGAGTGCTGGCAGCAACTGCGCCGGCTACTTCACGGCCATTGGAAAGCACCTGGAAAGTGGTGGAGGGGGAGTCGAGAGCGGCTTTGACCTCGTTGACGACCCACTGGGCATCGGTTGCAATCAGGATGTGCACGGGGAGAACTCTACTGCCGAGGCTGTGGGGCTGCGAGTTGCTGAGCCAGTACGGCTACAGAGGCCATGTCGTGGATGTCCGACGGCAACTCGGTGGCTGCGCTGGACGGGACATCGGCAAACTGCCCCCGCGTGCGGGCAAGGAAGCCGTCGATTCCGAGAACGGCCCGTTCCGAGTCCTCACACATTTCGGCCAGAAGCGTGTGGGCAGCGGCCAGGTCACCAGTGGCAGACGTTGCAGAGAGATGTTCAGCGACGGAGGTGGTCTCGCCGAAACGTGGAGGCATGCGGTTGGCAACAACCATCTTCAATGTGATGCCAAGACGCTTCAACTCAGAAACGAAGTGATCAGCTTCCTTCAATGCATCAGCAGAAGGCGCAGTGACGACAACGAAACTTGTCTGATCACTGCGCAATGTGTCGGCGACTGCAAGTGCACGACGAGAGAATTCATTTTCCATTCCGTCAAACGCGCGAAGGAATGCGGCAACACCGGTGAGTGCATCAGAGCCAACGATGTTGGAAATGATTTTGAGTACGGGCGTGAGCGCAGCGTTTGCAAAACGAAGTCCGCCTCGGCCGGGTGCAACAAGAAGTCGAACGATGGGATGTTTGAGGAATCGTGCGAGACGTTCTGGCGATTCAAGGAAGTCGAGTGCATTTCGCGATGGTGGTGTATCGACAATGATGAGATCAAAGCGTTCATCGTTGCTGAGTTCATACAAACGCTCAGCCGCCATGTAATCGCGCGTGCCCGAAATGGAACGCGACAAGTTTCGGTAGAACGAGTTCTCCATCACTTCGCGCGCGCGTTCTGGTGTTGGCGAAGTGTCACGCACCAAGTTGTCGAATGTCTCGCGGACATCGAGCATCGTGACCCACAATTCGCCAATGGAATCAATAGAAACTTGCTGTGGTTCGTTACCGAGCGCTTCGGTAAGTCCGATGGCATCTGCGAGGCGTTTCGCAGGGTCAATTGTGATGACGCACACACGACGGCCAAGTTGTGATGCACGAAGACCGAGAGCTGCCGCAACACTTGTCTTGCCCACGCCGCCTGTTCCGCATGTAACAAGCACACGCGCATTGCTGCACATTGCATCAATCGTGATGTCACTCACGACAGTTCCTCAAATGCCGCTGCAAGATCTTCCACGATTGCATTCACAAGGTCTTCGCCTTCAAGACGACGGCGCGTGATGCTGAGTTGCGGTAAGTCAAGCGAATTCTTCAAGACGGCAATCGCATCGTGTTGTGATGCAGATCGTTGTGATGCATACGTGTACGCATCGACGATGTTCTGCGACATGCCTGTTGTGTCGATGGCCGGAACATGCGGTTCACATTTATTGACAACGACTGGTGCAAGAACAATGTGTACGTCGTCGCGAAGTTCGGTCGCCGCTTCCACTGTCTCTTGCACGGGTGTCATCGCTGGAGTTGTCACCATCAACACTCTGCAGCGACTTCCGTCAGCGAGCATGGCGAGAACTTCGTCGGCTTGTTGTGCGATGGGGCCAGAGTTGAGTGCTCGCTTCAATTGCAGAGGCGCACGCACGAGGTCGATCGCGTGACCGGCGGCGGGACCATCGACGATGATCACGTCTGCCCGCAGTTCCTTCTCAAATGCCTTAATGCGTCCGAGGACGAGTAGGTCATCGAGACCGGGGGCAGTGGTGGCGACCAATTCGACGATTCCGGACTTGGCCAGCTGTCGTGAAATAAGTCCCATGCCCTTTGAGGCCAGATAGTCCGTGAGGGCCTTGCCAGGGGTGACAACGACCTTCTCAAGGCGCTCATGTGCAGGAACCGCAATGGTTTCAGCATCAAATGAGACCAAAAGGGCGCGAAGGCCACTTTGGGCAGCCAGCAACGCCAGCGAGCCTGCCACTGCGGATTTCCCTACGCCGCCTTTGCCAGCAACAATGAGAACTCGCTGTGCCGTGAAAAAGTGGTGTGGTTCCATAAGCAAGGAGAGACCTTTGAGGGTAGGCGCAAAACGACGCATCATGTGCGGACTTGGTCTGGTTCTTGTCGCGCCAGTGATGGGAGTCCTTTCGGCGAACGGCGCGCAGGCCGCGACGGGTGCAGAAAAGTTGGCCCCCGTGGACGTGGTTGAGGTCAGTGGCATCGTCGACAACATCGTGGCCGAGAGCATCGGTGAGTCGATTCTTCGCTCGCAGGACAATGGCGCACAAGCAGTGGTGTTGCAGTTCAACACCAAGGGTGCAGTTGTTGGTCGTGATCGCATGGCAGAAATTGCCGCAGCAATTCAGGCATCAAAGATTCCTGTGGCTATCTGGGTTGGTCCTAGTGGCGCACGCGCATACGGATTGCCAGCGCAGTTGTTGGCAGTAGCCGACGTCACCGCAATGGCACCAGGTGCGCGCATTGGTCGCACCGGCACGATGTTGATGGTGAATGGCAAGCAATTGACATTCGGTATGGCCGATGATGCATTGCATTCAAAGACACTTGGATTCCTCGAAGCACGGGAACAGAAGGTGCTGAAGTTTTCTACCGATGACCGCGGTGTTCCTGTGTTGCGCAACATGTTGTACGCACTTGATGGAATAACTGTTCGTGGCGTCACACTCGACACAGTTGCGGATGTTCTTGATAAGAACGGTCAAGTCACTCGTGAAGCAACAACAGTGCGCTTCTTCAAACTTGGACTCATGCCTCGTTTGTTGCACACCGTTGCAAGCCCGCCATCGGCGTACTTGCTCACCACCATTGGTCTTGCATTGTTGATCTTTGAATTCTTCACCGCAGGCATTGGCGTAGGCGCCTTTGTTGGCGCTGTGTGTCTCATCCTCGGAACATTGGGCTTGGGTGCATTGCCGATGAGCGGATTTGGCCTGACTTTATTGATTCTTTCGATGGTGGCGTTCGCTGTTGATGTGCAGGTAGGCGTACCGCGTTTTTGGACAGGTGTCGGACTCGTCTCGTATGTCGTTGCTTCGTTCACGATGTTCCGCAATGTTGACGGACTGACAATGCGTCCATCTTGGATCTCGTTGTCTGTCTGCATCATCGGTGTGGCACTGACGTTCATTGTGGGCATGCCATCGATGGTGCGCACACGATTTGCGACGCCAACAATTGGTCGTGACAACTTGATTGGCACAACAGGTGTTGCTGTTGGTGAAGTGAACCCAGAGGGAATCGTGTTGGTTGATGGCGCGCAGTGGCGTGCACGTACTAACCGTGCAACACCTCTTGCCAATAACGATGCAGTTCGCGTTGCGAGCATTGATGGCATCACGTTGCAAGTGGAACCACTTGAAGGTGCTGCGAAGGATTACCGAGAGGCGCGCAAGTCGCACTAGCGGCCATGTTTCTTCTCATCATCTCTCTCGTTGTGGTGTTGCCACTGATTGAGTTGTATTTCATTGTCCAAGTGGGACACCATCTAGGAATCATCCCCACCATCACATTGCTGATCGTGATTTCAGCCGTGGGTTCTGCATTGGTGAAGCGTGAGGGCATCAAAGCGTTTCGTCGGTTCATGGCAGCTGCGCAAGCAGGCGAGCAACTGACAAAAGAAATCGCCAATGGCGTGTGCATTCTTGCGGCAGGCGTGTTCTTGCTGGCTCCCGGATTCATCTCTGATGCATTGGCAATTGTCCTTCTTCTTCCACCTGTCCGTTTGGTCATTGTTCGCGTTGCTGGTCGGCGTATTCACGGAACCACCACAGTGATTAAGGGCACCCATTCGGGACCTAGGGTTGAATACAGGGGATATCTGTCAAAGTCGAACGACGTGATTGATGTTGAACCACTCGAAGGGGATGATGAGCGGTGAGTAAT
>CALBSD010000063.1 GCA_937927625.1 uncultured Actinomycetes bacterium
CCTGAGCAACGGTGTCGGACTGAACATCGCCGTCGTAGTTCTTACATGCCCAGACGTAGCCGCCCTCCCACTTCATGGCACTTGCGACCATGTCGTCGATGAGGCGGTGCTCGTAGGTGAGACCGGCCTTATCGAAATCAGCCTTGAACTCTGTATTGAAAACTTCTTCGAACAAGTCTTTGAACTGGCCGTCATACGCCTTGAGGATGGTGTTCTTAGTGCTCATGTACACGGGGTAGTTACGGGAGAGTCCGTAACGGAACGACGCACGTGCGAAGTCGCGGATGCTGTCGTTGAAGTTGTACATACCCATTGCAACGCCACCGTCAGGGCCGTAGTTAGCAACGGTGAATTCCATTGGTGCACTGCCATCTTTTGGCTGGAATGTCATCGTGACGGTTCCTTCACCAGGAACCTTGAAGTCGGTTGCCTTGTACTGGTCACCATGTGCGTGACGACCAATGACGATGGGCTTGGTCCAACCAGGAACAAGCTTTGGAATGTTGTTGCAGATAATTGGCTCACGGAACACAACACCACCGAGGATGTTGCGGATGGTGCCGTTTGGCGACTTCCACATCTTCTTCAAACCGAACTCTTCAACGCGAGCTTCGTCGGGGGTGATGGTGGCGCACTTGACGCCCACGCCGTGCTTGAGGATTGCGTTTGCGGAATCGATGGTCACTTGGTCATCGGTCGCGTCGCGGTTCTCCATGCCAAGGTCGTAGTACTCAAGTTCGATGTCGAGGTACGGGAGGATGAGGCGCTCTTTAATGAACTGCCAGATGATGCGAGTCATCTCGTCGCCGTCGAGTTCAACGACTGGATTGTCAACCTTGATCTTCGCCATGGGGGCACCCTTTCAATTACTCAGCCAGCCCCAAATCTGGGCCGCCAAGAGTCACTTGTATTTGACTTGTACACAATAGCGCAGGCCGCCAGTACGCCCCCTACCATCAGTACTTGTATGGATTTCGAGTGGACCCCCGAACAGATTGAACTTCGCCGTGAGGCTGCCGCTTTCGCCGCTGAAGGCGTGCGTAAATACGGTCGCCACAACGTCACGTGGATGAATGGCTATTCCAAAGAGTTCTCCAAAGAACTGTCCGCCAAGGGCTATCTCGGAATGATTTGGCCGAAAGAATTCGGTGGCGGCGGACGCCCAGCAATCGATCGCCTCATCGTGGGCGAAGAAATGATCAAAGCTGGAGCACCAATCGCCGCTAGCTGGTTCGGCGACCGCCAGATGGGCCCTGCACTTATTCAGTACGGAACCAAGGAACAGCAAGAGAAGTTTCTGCCTGGCATTCTCGCGGGCGAAACAACATGGTGCATCGGTATGAGCGAACCGAACTCCGGTAGCGACCTTGCATCGTTGAAGACCTCCGCAGTTGATGACGGCGATGAGTGGATCATCAACGGTCAGAAGATTTGGACAAGCTTCGGCGCTGACGCCGACTACTGCTACCTCATTTGTCGCACCAACAACGAGGGACCTCCTCATGCTGGCATCAGCGAAATCATCGTGCCAATGAAAACTCCTGGTATCGAGATTCGTCGTATCACCGACATGACCACCAACCGTCACTTCTGTGAAGTCTTCTTCACTGATGTGCGTGTTCCGAAGGGCAACCTTGTCGGACAACTCGGCGGCGCATTTGGTCAGACGATGCGTCAGCTTGAACACGAGCGTGGCGGCATTGACCGCCTCGTGTCGAACTATGCGCAATTCCAGCATGCAGTGTCCGTGTGCGATACCAGCGACCCGTTAGTGCGTCAAGAAATCGCATCTCTGGAAATGGGTTACCGCATTGGTCGCATCTTGGTGATACGTGAAGTTCTTAAACAGGCACCTGCAGGCTTCTCTGCTGCAACAAAGTGTTTCTGCACCGAGCACCAGCAGCGCGTCGACAGTTTCGTCTTCCGCATGATGGGTGCCGACGGAATGATTTTCGACGACATGGTGCAGGGCCTCATCTACGGACCTGGCTACACCATCATGGGCGGCACATCGAACGTGATGCGCAACATCTTGGGCGAACGAGTTCTCGGACTCGCCAAGGGTTAATTTCTAAATCAAATATCTGTTTCACAACAGCGAACTACGGGGGGCAAACATGGCTGATCTCATTGCGTTAAGCACGAAGGTGGTGGACTCGGGACGTGCCGATGAGCCCGTCAACCGCACCACCGGTGAACTTTCAGAGATCGCAGATGGTCTCGCAATGGTGGAATCCTTTAGCCATGTCGTCACCTGGAACTCAGGCGACGGACTCGTGTGTTTCGACACCAGTCATGTCAACTCCGGCCAACAAGTGGTGGACTCCATCCGCAAATGGACAAGCGATCCGTTCAATTCCCTCGTGTACACCCATGGTCATGCCGACCATGTGGGTGGCAGTATTGCTTTTGCTGCGAACGCTGCAGCGCTTGGACACAACGCACCACGAGTCATTGCACACAAGAACGTGCAACGCCGATTTGACCGTTACCGCTACACCAACGACTGGAACGTTGCAATCAACGCACGCCAGTTCGGTGGTATTCGTGGCGACCTCAATAACGCACTGAACGATCTTCGTCCTGCAACTGGTGGTCCTCGCCTCAGCAATTTCATTCCTGAAGACACGCTTGAGACGACAGATGTTGTTGACAAGTTTGCATCCATGGTGTTTGGCGACACCACCGTTGAGTTCCATCACGGCAAGGGCGAAACTGACGACCATCTGTGGTCATGGTTCCCAGAAAAGAAGTGGATCGCAACAGGCGACTTCATCATCTGGAATTTCCCCAATGCGGGCAATCCACAAAAGGTGCAGCGATTCCCTATCGAATGGGCGGAAGCTCTGCGCGCGATGATTGCAAAGGAACCAGAACTCATGCTTCCCGCACATGGTCTTCCTATTGCTGGCAAAGAACGCATCGCCCGCGTCCTTGATGAGATTGCAACCGCACTCGAATACTTGGTGAAGAGCACCGTCGACATGATGAATGCAGGAGAAACCCTGAACACCATCATTCACTCGGTCAAGGTTCCTGAAGCGACACTTGGAAAGCCGTACCTTCGCCCGTTGTATGACGAACCAGAATTCGTCGTTCGCGGAATCTGGCGTCAGTTCGGCGGCTGGTGGGATGGAACACCATCGTCATTGAAGCCCGCAACCGATTCGTCACTCGGCACCGAACTTGCTTTGCTGGCCGGTGGTGCTGAAGTACTGATGGCACGCGCGAAGGAATTGGCAGCTGCAGGCGATCTTCGTCTTGCGTGCCACCTCGCCGACTTTGCTGGATGGGCCGCACCTGATGAACCAAACATTCATCGTGATCGTGCAGAGGTGTACGAAGCTCGCCGTAAGTCGGAGTCTTCTCTGATGGCCAAGGGAATCTTCAAAGGTGCTTCACGTGAATCCGAAGCAATCATTAAGGCCGCACTCGGCGAATAACTGTTTCTCGCTTACGCGAGCGAGATAAACAACAGCGCAACTACAGCAAGGCCAAGCCCGACTGCTTGTGATCGGTGAATCTTTTCTTTGTCTACACGAGTTGCCAAGAGCAAGGTGCTTGCTGGGTAGAACGAGTTAATCGTTGCCACGATGGACATCAGACCATGTCGAACTGCCAACAAGTACAAGCCATTCGCCATGCTGTCGAGGATGCCTGAAGCAAGGACGACGGGAAGATTTGCCTTTGCTTCGGATGGCTTGCGCTTCATGAAATACATCACCAACGCCATGTAGGGCACAGAAGTAAATCGCATGGAGACCACTGGCCATAATCCGCCAGCGTCATTCGTGTGTCCAAGAATGACGAACAACGAACCAAATGTTGCACCCGAGAGAAACGCCATGATGACGGTGGACCGAGGAGCGCGACGGTGGTCGGGCCCGAGGACATCGCTCACCAATGCAATCGCCACCAATGCAATCGGGATACCGCAAAGCGCAAGAACGCCAGGACGCTCCCCTGTCACTAGCCCGATGACCACGGGAACGGCCGTCGCGGTAACAGCCGATACAGGTGCAACAACAGTCATGAAGCCACTACCCATTGCTTTATAGAAAGCAAGCAATCCAGTGGAGCCAGCGATACCAGCAATGCCACCCCAGATGAAATCACTTGCTGGCGGCACAGGCACACCGGAGATGAGAACCATCACAAGAAGCACGAGGAAACCGGCTGCTTGTCCAACAAACGTCACTGTGATTGGCGAAATGGAGCGTGATGCACGTCCACCGCAGTAATCAGCAACGCCGTAAACGCCCGCAGCCATCAAGGCCAGAAAAATATCCATGAAATGCCAGTTACTTCTTGTTCGCCGGAGAACTCAGGTCGACTTCTGATCCCTGACCCATGACACGCAAACGATGCGACAGGTTTTCCATGAAGTTGATGAGATACGGATGATTCATTCCGCATAGTCCGTATTCATTCAGCATTGCATAGCCAAAGAATCCAAATCGGTTTGAGATCGCATATGGCAAGACGACTGGATTCGTCAATGCCCCCTTCGGCACCTTGAGAAATTCTTCGTTCTCTCTCAAAGTCTCAAAATAGATTTCTTGGTTCATACATCGAAGATTTTCATCGTGCATAGACGCAAACATTGTTTCAACACGTAACTGACGAATGCTTTGGTGTTCCGGCGATTGGTTTCCACGGAACATCACCACCATTTCACTCTTGTGATTGATGGTAGTGAGATTCTGAATAGTGCCTTGATACCCCGAGAGCAACGAAGCATTTCGAGCGATGCCCATCTTCATTACAAATGACATGCATGCAGCAAAGAGTGAATCTTTATCTTCGTAACGCATGTAGATACTTGCAGGATTTACCTTTGCGCGACGAGCGATGCGGGAAATTGTCGCTTGCGCAGCACCAACACGAGCGATGACATATGCGACCGCATCAAACAATCGCATATCAATTTCCTCAACATCCATCGGGAAATGAATGCTCTCTGGAAATTTCTCGGCATCTGCCGGAATGACATATTCAGTTCTGGCATCTCGAGCAGCAGATGACGCCATAGCAATAGGGCCATACCAATCAAGCCCCGACAATCCTGTGCCCGCAACACCCATTGCGATTCCCACAACTTGGGCAAGAAGGAAATCAATCGCAGGTGTTCGCGTCGAAAAACGAGTGACCTCTTCGAGGATCATTGGCGCAACTTCTTCATACACAGCTTCATTGCGACGGGATGAGACCAACAGGTTCACCAACAACAGCAACTCTGCATTTGGCTCGGCCAAAGCATCGGCAATTCGGCGACGGGCACTCTTTGCTGTCTCCTCGGCCATCGATGCCTCTAGGTCGGCAAGGATTCGGCGAAGTGATGGCAAGCCTTCTGATGTCCAGACCTCGAGAAGGAGCTCATCAACATTTTCGTACCGTGCGTACAAAGCTCCAGTAGAGAGGCTTGCACGACGCGCGATAGAGGTAAACCCCAACCGGTCTGGTCCCACTTCGTTGATTTCCTGAGCAGCACACCCCAAAAGCTTGAGGCGGGTGACTTCGCTCTTGGGAAGTCGAAGACCGTTCTGAGGCATTGACTCAGCGTACACGGCGCCAAATTTGCGCACAGATGCAGTGGTGGGCACGACGGGACTCGAACCCGGGACCTCTACCATGTCAAGGTAGCGCTCTAACCAACTGAGCTACGCGCCCTAAAAGGGACGATGTCCATGTTATCGGGGCTTCAGGCGCAGACTCACTTCGTTCGCCAACAGCTTGCCGTTGCGGGTTAAAACGATGCGATTTCCTTGTACCGAGACCAGACCCTCGAGACTTTCAATGTCAAGGGTTCCAACAGGGACACCATCAGCCGTGCGCAACGAGAGCTCAAGCGCTTCTCGAGCACGTGTCTCGCTATCGAGCACCTCATCGGCCGCCTCCACACTGATGTCGTCATTCACACATGCGATGTATCGGTCCGGAGTGCGAACGTTCCAAAACCGTCGCCCATTCTCATGAGAGTGCGATGCACAGCCGAATCCCATGTAATTACCTTGCGACCAATACACCTTGTTGTGTCGACACTCGTGACCATCGAGCGCCCAATTCGAGATTTCATAGTTGTGCATACCCGCTGCAGCCAACATCTCGTCAGCCAAAACATATTTGTCGGCTTGATCGTCATCGTCTGGATGCCGTGCTGGGTCTTCCGCCAATGGAGTCCCTGCTTCCACGGTTAATCCGTAGGCAGAAATATGAGTCGGGCAAAGTGCGACCGCAGACTCAAGAGTCTGACGCCAATCATCAAGAGTTTCGCCATGGACTCCGTAGATGAGGTCGAGGTTGATGGACGTAATGCCAGCATCACGAGCCGCAATAACGGCACGCTCGACATTTGAAGGGTCATGTGTGCGGCCCAACGATGTCAGGACATGCCCCACCATTGCTTGCACGCCAATGCTGACGCGATTTACTCCCCCTGCGGCGTACACACGCATGAGCTCAGGGGTCACGTCATCAGGATTGCACTCCACTGTCACTTCAGGATTCGCCGATAGAGGAATCGCCGCGACAATTTTCGTGATGAGTTCTGGTGCAAGTCGCGTTGGGGTGCCACCACCAAAGAACACCGAGTCGGCAACGGGCATACCTGCTGCAACTTTGCGCTGAATATCGAGCACGACGGCATCGACATACTCCACCATCAAGTGATCACGGTCAGTCCACGTGGCAAAGGCGCAGTAATCACACCGGTGGCGACAAAACGGAATGTGGACGTACACCCCGTACTCAGACATAACGGTTACTGCGCTGCCGGTGGAACGAAGAGGAGGCCAAGTTCAGACAACTTGTCGCCAACATTGTCAACAGGAACATCAAGCATCACTGCAATCGCGCGCGTGTCATGAGCACGCACCGTGATGACCTTTCCATTGAAGTCTTGGCGTTGCACCTGGATCATGCGAAGGAAACGCTCAAGCATCTCGAACTCTTGACCGGACATCGTGGACAATTTCGCGACGTCAATTCGCAACTTCTTGGGCGCCGCATCACCCGATGCAGCATTGTCCGCGCGCTGTGTGTCACGTGGCAACAGTTGGTCGACACTCACGCCATAGAAACGTGCGAGACGTTCAAGACGAGGGACAGAAATCGCACGTTCACCTCGTTCATATGCACCAAGCACCGACGCCTTGAACTCACTATCGCTGTTGGCTTCTACTTCTGAGAGCGACCACTGCTTCTGTTGTCGGATACGTCGGAGGCGTTCTCCCACGAGGCGAGTGAAGGGAGAATCCTGGAGGAGTTCGTCGTCAGATAACGGAGGCATAACACCACACAGTGTGGTGCATTCAACGCCGCCAGTGTGCGACCATGCGAGCGGCTCCCACAATTGCCGCAGTTTCTGCCCGCAAAATTGAGGGGCCAAGGTCCGCAAGTGCAGGCGCAATTGCAACCTCTGATGGGGCAAAACCGCCCTCTGGGCCAATCACCAAAGTGGTGACTTCATCCATTGCCACCGAACCACCAGGTTCTGCAAATGCGACTCCCTGCCCTGTCACATTCGCGAGCGATAAGGGTCCAGAGACCGTGGGAAGAATGACGCGACGACTCTGCATGGCAGCAGAACGAACGATCCGCACATATCGATCCATCACTTGGGGCACCTTGTTCGAGGCCCAGCGCACCACACTTCGTTCGACTGGCGAAAGAATGATGATGTGGTCGATACCAATCTCCACCACTTTCTCAATCACGAGGTCGGTGCGATCACCTTTCACCGGAGCGATGGCCACTGTGAGTACCGGCGACGGTGCATCAACTGTCACGACATCGCCAGCCACTTCTACTTCGCCGGAATTCCAGGTGCATGCCACCCACGAACCATTGCCATCACTGCACGTGACTGATTCACCGTCTCGTAAGCGAAGAACTCGCGACAAGTGGTGAGAATCGTCATCCAGTAGGACTGGAGCATGAACCGACTCAACAAAGACGTGCGCAGATGAGTTGCGCAGAACATCGATCATGTAAATGCCGATTTGATGCGAGAGAAAATTCCCTTGTCAGGAGGCGCAACTTCATGCCCAGAGACTTCTGCGAGTTGACGCAGGATTTGTTCTTGTTCGTCTGAAAGCTCCGTGGGAACTACAACGGATACACGAACTCGTAAGTTGCCCTTGCCGCGACCATTGAGATGCGGAACGCCGCGACCGCGCGCAACAAATTCACGTCCATGTTGCGTTCCTGCTGGGACAACGAGATCTAATTCACCATCAAGTGCTTCCAACACGGTGTGTACACCAAGTGCTGCCTGCGCATACGTGAGTGCCAACGAGAAAATGAGGTCGTCATCCTCACGAGCGAAATCTTCGTGTTGTGCCACGGCAACATGCACATACAAATCACCTGCACCGCCACCACGAGGTCCTACGGCACCGCGACCCGACAGACGCAATGTCTGACCGGAATGAATTCCAGCAGGAACATCGACTGTGTAGGACTCTGTTGAGCGCTTTCGACCATCGCCACTACATGCAGAGCAAGGCGTCATCACCACTTCGCCCATTCCGCCACAACGTCCGCATGGCCCGGTGGTGACCATCTGGCCCAACATGCTGTTGCGTACTCGACGCACTTGACCCGTGCCACTGCAATCAACACACTGCACTGGCTGCGTGCCAGCACCAGCACCGCTGCCACCACAATCATCACAACGCACGGCAGTCGGCACTTCAACGGTGATCTGCGTGCCGAACATGACCCCATTGAGGTCGATTCGAGCAGTGACTTCTAAATCTTGCCCGCGTGGTGGACCAGCTTGCTGACGTTGACCACCAAAGCCACCGCCGCCACCTCCGAAGAACGCTTCGAAAATGTCGCCAATTCCGCCGCCACCGAATGGGTCTCCGCCACCACCGCCGCCGAGACCTTGTTCACCGAAACGGTCATAGCGCGCACGAGCATCACCATCGGACAATGTTTCGTATGCGCGGCTGACTTCTTTGAAGAGATTTTCTGCTTCGGGATTGTCAGGGTTTGCATCAGGATGAAGTTCGCGAGCCTTCTTGCGATAGGCCTTCTTGATTTCATCAGAGGTTGCCGTGCGTGAGACGCCAAGAAGATCGTAAAAATCAGAACTCATGATGCACCTTCTGCAATATGTCGACCCAACTGTTCACTAACAACTTCAACGGTATTGAGAGCTTGCGGATAGTTCATTCGTGTCGGCCCAAGAACACCCACAGAACCAATTGCTTCGCCATCGGCGATGACCGGAGCGACAATCACTGAACAAGCGGACAGCTGCTCAATGCCATGTTCGGCGCCAATAGAAACCGACAATCCGCGATCGAGAAGATCTTGTAATAACGACACAACGACAAATTGTTGTTCAATCGTGGTGAGCACATCGCGAACAATGTCCACCGCATCAAACGCACTCGCAAGCGATGAAGCTCCGCCGACGAACACCGGCTTGTCTTTGCGATGTCGCGAGAGTGCATTCACCGTTGCAAAACAGACCGCATCAACATGAGCATCATTCGTAGATGGAATGGTGTCGAAATCGCTAAGAGAGCGATCAACCAGAATGCGAGAGAGATGAGAGACGGCGGCATGGAAATGTTCATCGGTGATGTCTTCGGAAACCTGAATAGTTTCGTTTTCTACGCCGTGGTTGGACATCACCACAACAACCGTTGCAGTACGTGGAGTCACGCGACTGATGTGAACGGCACGAACTGTCGTTGTTTCCACTTCAGGCCCCACCACAACGGCGGTGTGGTGCGTGATGTTTGCCAACAACGTGGTGGTATGGCGCAGCAGATCCTCTAAGCGACCATGTGCACCCTGGAAGAAATCCCCCACCTGCGTGGCTTCTTCTTTCGCCAGCACACCTTCAGGTGTAATGGAGTCAACGAAATGGCGATAACCCTTATCGGTAGGGATACGACCAGCCGACGTATGCGGCTGTGCGAGATAGCCCTCTTGTTCAAGAGCGGCCATCTCGTTACGAATCGTTGCGCTCGAGACTTTGACGGCTGGAAGATTGGCAATATGCGTTGAGCCAACGGGCTGGCCCGTTGCCACATACTCCTGCACTACGGCGCGGAGGATTGCTGTCTTGCGGTCATCCAACATGGTTTGACAATTTTACTTTCCGCTGACCGCTTTGTAACGGGCTAACGCTTCTTCACGTTCGACTGCGTGGTCGACGATGGGCTCGGGGTACTCCGCGGGAGCCAAAAGCCTCAGAGTCCATGGCGCATGAATGCTCTTGTTGTCAAGGTGCGCTATTTCAGGAATCCAGCGGCGCAGGTACTCCCCTTCAGGATCGAACTTCTCGCTCTGCCCCATGGGATTAAAGACTCGAAAGAATGGCGAGGCATCAGTGCCTGTGCCCGCTGTCCACTGCCATCCGTGGGCATTCGAAGCGATGTCTGCATCGAGGAGGTGCTCCATGAAGAACTTGGCGCCCCATTGCCATGGCAAGTGAAGATCTTTGACGAGGAAACTGGCAACAATCATGCGAACGCGATTGTGCATCCAACCCGAACCCAACAACTGACGAATGCCAGCATCAACGATTGGGTATCCGGTTTTCCCTTCACAGAACTTTGCAAAGCGTTCTTCCGCAATCGCTCCAGAGTCGACAGGTAACGCATCCATTTTGGGCTGGAGGTTCTTCCATGTTGTTTCAGGCTGATGGAACAACACATCGGCATAGAACTCACGCCATGCAATTTCGGAACGGAAGACATCTGACCCTGCCGAACCATCAAGACGATGCAGAAGTTGACGCGGATGAACGATGCCGAATTTGAGATAAGGCGAAAGCATCGAGGTTCCGTCAATCGCCGGATTGTTTCGTGCTTCTTTGTAATCACCCATCGCACGAGGTGCCCACTCGTCGAATCGTTCCCACAGAGCGTCCTCGCTGGGGTTCGGCGTATACGAAGTCCAGCCCGTGGC
The DNA here is from genome assembly GCA_937927625.1 of uncultured Actinomycetes bacterium. Taxonomy (GTDB): domain Bacteria; phylum Actinomycetota; class Acidimicrobiia; order Acidimicrobiales; family Ilumatobacteraceae; genus UBA2093. The sequence continues at coordinate 10,933 of CALBSD010000063.1, forward strand.
CATACGAGAGCCGACACACAAATCTCGGAAGTCTGCGAACTCAACTTTTCCGTCAACAGCCGATGACCACTGATGCGTTAACCAGCGTTTGTAAAACGGTGTGAAAACCTTGACTGGCGTTTCATCGTCTTTGCGAACTGTTCCTGGTGCGATGACATAGGGAGTATCAGCACGCACAAGTTGCCGACCATCAGCGGCGAGAGCTTTCTCAACAGCAGCATCGCGACGTCGGCCATAAGGTGCGAAGTCTTCTGTGATGTGCACAGTGTTAGCACCCACCAAACGACAGAACTCCACGACTGCTTCAACGACCGGACCATCGCGATAGATGAGTGCGCGATCCATGGAATTGTCAAGGGCATTCAGAGCACGAAACATGAACTCGCGACGAGCATCTCCCGCCGTTGCCAGCAACGTGTCGTCGTAGACGAAGAGAGGCACAACTTTTCCTGCAGCAGCTGCAGATTGCAGTGCCTTGTTATCGGCAAGGCGCATATCGCGACGGATCCACCAAACAGCAAAACTCATTCTGTACCTGCACTTTCAAGGCCACGCAATAACGGCATCACTGCCAAGGTCAATACTCCGCCATAGATAAGCGACATCTTCACCCCGATGTTGTCGCCGATCCATCCAGTGATAGGGCCACCAATAGGTGTGGAGCCCATGAAAGCAACGGATTGCAGTGCCATCATGCGGCTTCGCATTTCTGGTGGCGTGCGTTGTTGCATCAGACCCGTCATCGCCGTCATGAAACCAGTGCCACCAATACCTAGTGGCAATGCAAAGAGACATGCAACGGTGAAGTTCGGGGCGAACGGCAACAGCAGACACGCCAGAGAGAGAAGCACACTGCCGTAGGCAAAGCGACGAATTGTCATCACGTGATAGCGCGCATTTGAAACGGCGCCGATGACGCTTCCGATGCTCGTGACAGTGAGCAAGATTGCATATCCATTTGGCTCATGCCACAACTTGTCACTCATCTTCGGAAGAACGGTGCTGTAGTTGAACGCGAACGTGCTGGCCACCGTGAACACGATGAAGATGTTTCGCAGATACACATCGCGCCATACAAACATGAGGCCTTCGCGAACTGGCTTGCCCGTGCGAGGTGCGGCCACTTTCGGCAACATCTCCGATGTCCGCAATGAGAACAGCGACACAAGCACGGCGAGGTAGGAGAAGGCGTTGATGCCAAACAGCCATGCAGTACCAAGAGGACCAATGAGAGCGGCAGCCAATGCAGGCCCCACAATTCGTGAGCCTGTCATCACTGTTGTATTCAGCGACATTGCATTGGAGATCTCATGAGGCGGAATGAGTTCCGTCACCAAACCACGACGTGCAGGATTATCGATTGCGTTACCGATGCCGAGCACTAATGACAATGCATAAATCACCGGCAAGTTGGCATGGCCTGTTGCTGTCACAACAGCCAATAACACCGCCTGCAATCCGAGTGCTGTTTGTGTGCAAATAGTTACCTTGCGACGGTTAAAACGATCCGCGAGTCCACCCGCCCAAGCGCCGAGGAGAAGCATGGGAAGAAATTGAAACATCGCATTGATGCCCGAATCAGTGGCCTTGTGGTGAATACGATAAATAAGAAGCGAAGTAGCAGTGAATTGCAGCCACGTTCCGATATTGGAGAGAAGTAAACCCCCCATATAGATGCGCATATTGCGAGAACGAAGTGAACGGAATGGACTTCCCTTCTCTCCGACCTCACTCTTTGCCATCAGTCGTCCAACTTCAAGGCACTGATGAAGACGTCGCCAGGCACTTCTACGCGACCGATGGCCTTCATCTTCTTCTTGCCTTCCTTCTGCTTTTCCAGAAGTTTGCGCTTACGAGTGATGTCTCCGCCATAACACTTTGCCAACACGTCTTTGCGCTTGGCTTTCACAGTTTCACGGGCAATTACTTTGCCGCCGATTGCTGCCTGAATAGGCACATCAAACATCTGGCGCGGAATGAGCTCTCGCAATTTCTCACACATGCGTCGGCCGTAATCAAATGCTTTGTCGCGGTGAACGATGGTGCTGAATGCATCAGCGGGTTGAGCGTTCAGAAGAATGTCAACAAGGACCAATGCGCTGGGGCGATATCCCTCAAGCTCGTAGTCAAGACTTGCGTAGCCCTGTGTGCGGCTCTTCATCTGGTCGAAGAAGTCAACAACAACTTCAGCCAAAGGCACGAGGTAATGCAACTCAACGCGTTCAGGCGAGAGATATTCCAACTTCACCATTTCGCCACGACGCGACTGACATAACTCCATGAGCGTGCCGGTGTAATCCTTCGGCGTAATGATGTTCACCTTGAAGAATGGCTCTTCAATGAAGTTGATGTTTTGCGTCGGCGGAAGATCAGCAGGGTTTTCCACTGTGATGACTTCACCATCAGTCTTTGTCACGCGATATGCCACAGAAGGCGCTGTTGCGATGAGTGCCAAGTTGAATTCGCGCTCCAAACGCTCCTTCACAATTTCCATATGCAACAAGCCAAGGAATCCGCAACGGAAACCAAAACCAAGCGCACCAGAAGATTCAGGTTCGTAAGTAATCGATGCGTCGTTGAGTTTTAACTTCTCAAGGCTTTCACGCAAGTTCTCAAAGTCGTCACCATCAATGGGATACAAACCACAGAACACCATGGCTTTGGGATCGCGATAACCCGGCAATGGTTCTTCAGAACCGGCATGCAACGTGGTGACCGTTTCACCACTTCGTGCTTCCGCAACATCTTTAATACCTGCGATGAGGTAACCCACTTCGCCAGGCCCAAGCTCCGGCAATGGTTCTGGTCCTGGTTGACGTGCGCCAATCTCAATCGCATCGTGCACGGCGCGTGCTTGCATGAATTGCAAACGGCTACCAGTTGTCATACGACCGTGCATCACACGAACGCTGGAGACAACACCGCGGTATTGGTCAAACTGGGAGTCAAAAATGAGAGCCTGCAATGGCGCATCAATGTCGCCCTGGGGTGCAGGAATCTTTTCAATGATGGAGTCAAGAAGTTCTGGAACTCCGGCGCCCGTCTTTGCAGAGATACGCAAGATGTCTTCTGCGGGAATACCCAAGATGTTTTCGATTTCCTGTGCGTACCGATCAGGGTCCGCTGCAGGGAGGTCGATCTTGTTCAACACCGCGACAATCTCAAGATCGTTTTCCAGCGCCAGGTAACAGTTGGCAAGAGTCTGCGCTTCAATGCCCTGAGCGGCGTCCACTACAAGCACCACGCCTTCACATGCGGCCAGTGAACGACTGACCTCGTATCCAAAGTCCACGTGTCCTGGAGTATCGATGAGGTGGAAGGTATGGCCCTTCCAGTTCACTCGTACGTTCTGGGCCTTAATGGTGATACCACGTTCACGCTCCAGGTCCATGGAGTCGAGGTACTGAGCCTTCATGTCGCGAGCCTGCACTGCGCCGGTCATCTCAAGGATGCGGTCAGAGAGGGTCGACTTGCCATGGTCAATGTGGGCAATGATCGAGAAATTGCGGATTTTTGAGATGTCCATGGGCGAATTTGAGCCTACCCCTGACGGTTGGGGACGGGGCTGTTCCCCGATAGCCTTGCAACTCGTGGCAAACATCAAGAGCCAAAAGAAGCGCATTCTTACCAACGCAAAAGCAGCAGACCGTAACAAGGCCGTCAAAAGCGAGCTGAAGACACGTATCCGTACTGCAACCGACAAGGCTGGCACCCCAGAGGGTGAAGAAAGCCTTCGTGCCGCCGTAAAGCGCATCGACAAGGCCGCTGCAAAGGGAATCATTCACCCGAACTCAGCAGCACGTCGCAAGAGCCGCCTCATGAAGCGCCTCAACGTCTCTGCCAAGTAATTTCTCGGCTTCCAAGTAATCACACTTGGTTCGCGCGTCGTATCGACGCAATCCCCGCTTATTTGTTCTAACGCTTGAACGCGCGCGCCCGCTGTGGGGTTGCCCCGCCGAGTCGTGATAGTCGAGCAACAAGCACTTCCATGACCAGCTCTGGTTCCCAGTCTTTCCCACCGCGCAGATCAAGGTCTGCCGTGGCAATGAGAGAAATGGCGCGCGAGATACCTGCGCTGCCCAATCGCTGATACTGCTCGAGAACTTTGCGAGCAGTGAATTCTTTACCGCCGAGAATCTCCACGGCATCGGCGGCCGTACGAACGCCTCGACCGTCGATCTTCATCATCTGTGCATAGCGGTTGGCTAAGAGGGCAAGAATCTGCATGGGGTGAGAATCTCCCAGCATGCGATGAAGCATCAACAATGCCTTGTTGGAGTCACCTGCGTCGATGGCATCGGTGAGATCCCATGGCGCAACACTTCCCGCTTCACCCAAGAACACTTCGATATCGGAACGCGAAAGCTTTGCGCCTTCGCCGTATGCGGAAGTAAGCGTGGCGATGAGACCGGCAATGCGGGCATGGTCGCCACCAAACCAAGAAGCCACGAGGCGCCCTGCATCGGGGGAATAGGTGAAACCGGCCTCTACCAATTTGGCTTCGACCCACTTGATGCGCTCATTTTGGTTACTGACGACCGCGGCACCAATAGTTTCTGCCTTTGCACGTTTGCATGCATCGGACACTGCCTTCACCACACGCCCAGTGGAAGTGATGATGAGGTCTGCTTCATCAATACACGCATCGATAGCCGCAACAAATGTGTCGACATCTTCTGCGAGCAGATCTTGCAGGTGTCGCATGATGACGACTTTGCGCTCCATAAACAGCGACATCGTGGTGAGAGCATCGGTGACATTGCCGATGAGGAAATTGCTGTCAGAACAATCAAAGTCGTCGACCATCATGGAACGGTCGTTGTCTCCGACGAGACGATCAACGAGTGTGCTGAGTTCGAGACTGATCAGACTTTCGTCTCCAGAAATCAGATACACACTCACGCCCTCTACCCTGCCACAGCGGTGTGCCTTCGCGCATTTCTCATGGAACGCCGAAGAATGGCTAATCCCACAACAGCCCACAAAATGCCATTCCACCAACCATGTGGCGATACGGAAGACGTCACCCAGG
>CALBSD010000064.1 GCA_937927625.1 uncultured Actinomycetes bacterium
ACGCCCCTATCCTTACCAAGCCCCCATTTCGGGGTTCCGGCGGTCCATGTGGACCCCCACTAAGGAAGTCTCATGCGTACATATTCACCAAAAGCAAGCGAGATCCAGCGCGCGTGGCACATTGTCGACGCTGAAGGCCTCGTACTCGGTCGTCTCTGCACAGAAGTTGCGCGCATCTTGCGCGGCAAGCACAAGCCAGTGTTCGCACCTCACATGGACATGGGCGACCATGTCATCATCATCAACGCATCAAAGATCGTGATGACCTCTGGCAAGTCAGAGAAGAACATGGTGTACACCTACTCCGGTTACCCAGGTGGTCTCAAGAGCGAGACATACCAGAACCTTCTTGATCGCAAGCCAGCTGATGCCATCGCACGTTCCGTTGCAGGCATGTTGCCAAAGGGACCACTTGGTCGCCAGATGGTGAAGAAGCTCAAGGTGTACCCAGGTGCAGAGCATCCTCATGCTGCACAGTCCCCAGTCGTTCTCGATCTCAGCGCCGCCAAGGCACGCTGATCTACTTAGGAGTCATCGTGGCTAACGCACCTCTCACCCAGACAACAGGTCGCCGCAAGGAAGCTGTTGCACGCGCCGTTGTTCGTAACGGCAGCGGCAAGATCGTTGTGAACGGCAAGCCCATCGAGGCTTACTTCACCACTGCAACACAGCGCATGGTCGTGACCGAAGCACTTCGCGTCATCGAGCGCGAGCAGTCGTTCGACATCAACGCAAACATCTTCGGTGGTGGCGTGAATGGTCAAGCTGGCGCATTGCGTATGGCAATCGCTCGCTCTTTGATCGAGATTGATCCAGAGACACGTCCTGCTTTGAAGAAGGCTGGCTTGCTGACACGCGACGCACGTCGTAAGGAAAGCAAGAAGTACGGTCTCAAGAAGGCCCGTAAGGCGCCTCAGTTCACCAAGCGCTGATCTTCCGGCGCGTCGTGCTGCGCACGACTTTTTAGGGAACACACACAATGCTTCACTTCGGTACCGACGGTGTCCGTGGCGTCGCGCTCGACGAGCTCACTCCTGCTCTTGTTCGCGACCTCGCACGCGCTGTCGCACGCGTACTTCAACCAACAGCAGTCGTTGTTGGTATGGACACGCGCGAGAGCGGACCTGCATTAGAGCAAGCAATCATTGATGGATGTGCTGCTGAAGGCGTCACCGTGCATTGCATGGGTGTTGCGCCAACACCTGCAATTGCGTTTGCTGCTGAACATCATCAGTGGGTCGCGATCGCGATTACTGCATCACACAATCCGTGGACTGACAACGGCATCAAAGTGTTTGCATCTGGTGGTTTCAAACTTTCAGACAGTGAACAAATTGAAATCGAACGTCAATGGCACGCGCTCGTTGCCGAACCTGCTCCAGTTGCTCTGGGAACAGTGCACGATGCTTCTGCAGTGGTGAATGAATACATCGAACATCGCATCAA
>CALBSD010000065.1 GCA_937927625.1 uncultured Actinomycetes bacterium
ACTTCGACACCACTTCTGCAATGTCTTCAGCGTCGACTTCTTCTTTCAGCATGCGATTGTCTTTTTGAAGAACATCAAGGTGCTCTGTTGCCTCATTGATACGACGTTCCAATTCAGGAATACGCCCATATCGAATTTCGGCAGCCTTTTCGAGGTCGGTCTCACGCTCAATGTGAGTACGAAGTGTTTCCAATTCCTCTTTCAGAGTGCGAATCGCAGAAATTGCTTCACGTTCAGCTTCCCAATGAGATTTCATTACATCCACTTGGGCTTGTAATTCATCGAGTTCGTCTTGCAAAGTGCTCAAGCGTTCGACAGAAGCTGAATCTGTTTCCTTCTCCAGCGCAACTTTTTCAATCTCCAATTGCAGGATGCGACGCTGCACCACATCAATCTCCGTGGGCAACGAATCAATTTCAATGCGCAGCTTGCTCGCTGCTTCGTCCATTAAGTCGATGGCCTTGTCTGGCAAGAAACGGTTCGTGAGATACCGGTTCGACAACACCGCTGCACTCACCAGTGCAGAGTCTTGAATACGCACACCGTGGTGCACTTCGTATCGCTCCTTCAATCCACGGAGAATGGCGATGGTGTCAGGCACTGTTGGTTCACCCACGTACACCTGTTGGAAACGACGCTCCAGTGCGGGGTCTTTCTCCACGTACTTTCGGAACTCATCCAATGTGGTGGCACCGACCATGCGCAGTTCACCGCGCGCAAGCATTGGCTTAATCATGTTGCCAGCGTCCATTGCGCCTTCAGAGCCGCCACCTGCGCCCACCAACGTGTGCATCTCATCGACAAAGGTGATGACTTCACCATTGGAGTCAGTGATCTCTTTGAGCACGGCCTTCAGGCGCTCTTCGAATTCACCGCGATACTTTGCGCCGGCGAGCATGGAAGCAAGATCCAACGCAACCAGGCGCTTGTTTTTCAACCCTTCAGGAACATCTCCGTCTGCAATACGACGTGCGAGTCCCTCAACAATGGCGGTCTTACCAACGCCTGGTTCACCAATGAGGACCGGGTTGTTCTTGGTACGACGTGACAACACTTGGATGACTCGACGAATCTCCTCGTCGCGTCCAATGACAGGGTCAATCTTTCCGGCACGTGCCCGCGCCGTGAGGTCTTGTCCGTACTTCTCCAATGCGGCAAACTGTGATTCTGGATCTGGTGATGTCACGCGATGCGAACCGCGAACTTCACGCAGTGCCTGCAACATCTCTTCGCTACCGATACCCACGCGTTGGTTGAGAGCAAGAATGAGATGCTCCACCGACAAGTAATCGTCGTGCAGGTCTTTGCGAACTGTCTCAGCGTTTTCAAACATGTTGCTGAGTTCGCGATTCATTCGTGGCTCAGCACCGCTCTCAACACGAGCGAGGCGTGCGATGTTCTCATCGGCCTTTGCTCGCAACATTCCTGGTGCGACACCAAGCTTTTGTAATAGAGCAGGGACGATTGTGTCGGGTTGGCTAACGACTGCAGCCAAGATGTGATCAACGGTGAGATCGGGGTTGCCGTTACTGCGTGCCATTTCGCTTGCAGCAGCGACAGCTTCCTGTGTCTTCGTTGTCCACTTTTTCGGATCGAATGCCATGGTGATGGCCTCCTGTGTGGTTATCGGTTGGGATCAAAAATGCTGGGGCGGTCGTTGTAGAGCGTGATGGCACGACGAAGTGGCACCAATGCTCCCGAGGATCGCTGTTCAAGTGCGTTGACTGCATCGATAAGTCCCTGGCGCAGTTCTGCCACTTCTGTTCGAAGTCGAATGACTTCTTCTTCTAAAGACATCACATGACGGATGCCTTCGAGATTCATTCCGGTGGCTGCAAGTTCTGCAATACGACGCAGACGCATGATGTCGGCATCGCTGTAACGACGATTGCCACCGGTGGTGCGTGCGGGTGTGAGTAACCCACGGCGTTCATAGATACGCAACGTCTGCGGATGCATGCCGGCGAGTTCTGCGGCAACCGAAATCACATAGACGGCTTGGTGATGCGGACGCATCATGAGCTTTCCTTCTCACGTGGTGAACGAAGTACTTCATGCAGCGCTTCAACAGCAGCTTCTTCTTCTTTGTTCAACTTCGTGGGCACTGCAACATCAACAGTGACAATGAGATCGCCGGTCTCTTTTGAGTTGGCAATGCCTTTGCCTTTCACGCGATGACGTGAACCCGACTGTGTTCCAGGCTTCAAGCGCAACGTCACTTCACCGTCACTGAGCGTGGGAACGGTGATCGTTGCACCCAGCACCGCCTCGGTGAACGACACAGGTACTCGTACCAACAGTGTGAGACCTTCGCGAGCAAACACTGCATGTGGCGCAACACGACACTCCACAAACAAATCACCGGCAGGTCCGCCATTGCGCCCAGGAGTTCCTCGGCCCTTCAACCGAATGCGTTGACCATTGTCAACACCTGCAGGAATACGCACATTCACTTCGCGAGGACGACGTTCAATGCCGTTACCGCGACAGGTGCTGCACGGATGCTCAATGATGTTGCCTTTGCCACCACATGAGCGACACGGCGACGACATCGCAAATGGACCTTGGTTATTCGATACCGACCCACGGCCACCGCAAGCGCTGCACATCTTTGGCGTTGTTCCAGGTCGTGCTCCCGATCCGGTGCACGATGAACATACGGCGTCGGCGGTGAGATGTATCGAAGTAGTGAGACCGTGTGCGGCTTCTTCGAATGACAGTGTCAATGTCGACTCAATGTCTGCGCCACGTTGCGGTCCAACGCCACTCGCTCCGCCACGACGTCCGCGGCCGCCAAACATCTGACCGAGAATGTCGCCGAAGTCGGCTCCACCCATGTCGAAGCCCATATTTCCGCCACCCGGTCCGAAACCTGCTGATGGTCCCATGCGTCGTACTTCGTCGTACTCAGCGCGCTTGCTTGCATCACCGACAACGTCATACGCAGCAGAGATGTCCTTGAACTTCTCTTCCGCTTCTTTGTTCCCTGGGTTGGTATCAGGGTGATATTGACGAGCTAAGCGTCGGTACGCCTTCGTGATGTCTTTATCGGACGCATCTTTCGACACGCCAAGGACTGCGTAATAGTCCTTTTCAAACCAATCACGTTGGGCGGCCAAGGCTTATCCCTTTACCTTCACCATGGCAGCGCGAAGAACGCGGCCCTTCCATTCGTATCCGGTGCGCAACACTTCGCTAACGATTGGCTCTTCGCCATCGCCAGGCTCAGTCATCACTGCCTCGGCAAGTTCTGGATTAAACGGTTGACCCAAGAGATCAAGCGCGACGAGACCTTGTGATTTCAATGCACCCATCAACGCTGACCAAATTGGTTCCACGCCTTCTGCGCCGTGAGCAAATGCTGCTTCACATGCATCAAGAACGGGAAGAAGTGATTCTGCAAGTCGGCCGGTCGCACGTGCAATCTCATCGGACTGCATCTGCGTCATGCGCTTCTTGTAGTTCTCGAAGTCCGCTTGCAAACGCAATGCAATGTCTTTGAATTCATTGCGTTCGGCAAGCAGAGCGTCGATGTCGTGTTCGACAGCAACTTCCTCGACAACCTCGGTCGCGGCCTCTTCAGGCTGTTCGACAGTTTCGTCAGTCATTATTTACTGCTCGTCAACAATCTCAGCGTCGACAATGTCGTCATCCGAAGGTGCCGATGCACCAGATGCCGATGTACCAGCTGCACCGTTGTCACGAGCTGCTGCTTCGTACAGCTTCTGGCTGAACGCCTGGCTTGCGCCCATGAGTGTTTCGGTTGCTGACTTGATCTGCTCGAGATCGTTTGCACCAATCGCAGCCTTCAATGCAGCGAGAGGACCTTCGACTGCGTCCTTCTCTTCTGCAGAGACGTTCTCGCCTTGCTCACGCAATGTCTTTTCGGTTTGGTATACGAGTGCATCAGCGTTGTTACGAATCTCTGCTTCGTCACGGCGGCGACGGTCATCTTCCGCGTGTGCTTCTGCATCGCGAATCATCTCATCAATCTTGTCCTTGCTGAGAGACGACGCGTTCTGCACCTGCATCTTGTTCTCCTTGTTGGTCGCGCGATCCTTCGCGGACACAACAACGATTCCGTTTGCATCAATGTCGAACGTGACTTCAATCTGAGGCACACCGCGTGGTGCTGCTGGCAAGTCAGACAAGGTGAATGTTCCCAGCTCTGAGTTGTACGCAGCCATTTCGCGCTCACCTTGCAACACCTTGATCTCTACAGATGGCTGATTGTCATCTGCAGTGGTGAACACTTCGGTACGGCGTGTAGGAATGGTTGTGTTGCGCTCGATGAGCTTTGTCATCACGCCACCCTTGGTTTCAATACCAAGCGACAATGGTGTGACGTCAAGAAGAAGAACATCCTTCACTTCGCCCTTCAATACACCGGCCTGTACTGCAGCGCCTTCAGCAACAACTTCGTCTGGGTTCACAGTCTTGTTTGGCTCTTTGCCGGTGAGGCTGAACACGAGATCCTGCACTGCAGGCATACGTGTGGAACCACCAACAAGAATCACGTGATTCACTTCGTTCTTCGAAAGACCGGCGTCCTTCAACGCCTGCTCGAAGGAAACGCGGCAACGCTCAACGAGGTCTGCTGTCATTTCCTGGAACTTCGAACGTGACAACTGCTCATCAAGGTGCAATGGACCTTCTGCAGTTGCAGTGATGAATGGCAAGTTGATCTGCGTCGACTGTGTCTGGCTGAGTTCAATCTTTGCCTTTTCAGCAGCTTCCTTCAGACGCTGCATCGCCATGCGATCTTGCGCAAGGTCAACACCGTGTGCACCCTTGAACTGCTGCACCAACCAATCGATAATGCGTTGGTCCCAGTCATCACCACCGAGGTGTGTGTCACCGTGTGTGCTCTTCACTTCGAAGACGCCGTCACCGATTTCAAGCACGGATACGTCGAAGGTGCCGCCACCAAGGTCGAACACCAAAATGGTTTCGTCTTGTGATGATTTATCAAGGCCGTATGCAAGTGCTGCTGCGGTGGGCTCGTTGATAATGCGCAACACATTGAGACCAGCAATAGCGCCCGCTTCTTTTGTTGCAGTGCGCTCTGCGTCCTTGAAGTACGCAGGAACAGTGATGACTGCATCGGTCACGGTGGTGCCCAGGTACGCCTCGGCATCGCGCTTCAACTTCATGAGGATGCGTGCGCTGATTTCCTGTGGCGTGTACTTCTTGCCGTCGATGTCTTCTGAAGTCCACGAAGTACCCATCTCGCGTTTGATGCTGCGGAAGGTGCGATCGGGGTTGGTGATTGCTTGGCGCTTAGCGACTTCGCCCACCAACACTTCTCCGGTCTTGGAGAAAGCAACGATGGATGGAGTGGTGCGAGCACCTTCAGCATTTGGGATCACAACACGTTCGCCTGCTTCAAGAACAGAAACGACTGAGTTGGTGGTTCCGAGGTCGATACCGACTGCTTTTGCCATTGGGGGTCTCCTTCAATAGAAGAGGTTGGGATTAGCAGTCATGATAAGGGAGTGCTAATTCCCATTGCAACCAATGTGACAAGAAACTTGATATGGGTACGCTCAACTTTGCGGAGGCCTTTTCAGCACTTAGTCTGACGGCATGGGTTCCCCCGCCACTAACTCCGCTGCCGCCCCCCTCGTGCTTGCCATCCTTGATGGCGTTGGCTTAGAGGACCCCACCGCCGACAATGCCGTCACAGGTGCGACCGCACCTTTCCTGCATGGAGCGATCGATGGTCACGTGGGCGAGAAGCCCGTGGTGTCGCTTCCCATCCGCGCACACGGAGTCGCCGTGGGGCTGCCCACCGATGCCGACATGGGCAACTCAGAGGTGGGCCACAACATCATGGGAGCTGGCCGCATCTTCGACCAGGGCGCCAAGCAGGTGGAAGAAGCCTTCCGCACCGGTGATATCTGGGGTGAGGCCTGGCAAATGGTGACTGCCCGCAAGGACCACCAGATTCATTTCGTGGGTCTGTTGTCCGACGGAAATGTCCACTCCCACATCCGCCACCTCAAAGCGTTGGTGACCGCTGCAGCCACCGTGGGCGCACAAAAGATCGTGATTCACCCTTTATTTGATGGTCGCGACGTCATTGACGGCACCGCCGAGACTTACCTGGCAGACCTCGAAACCTTCCTTGCCGACATTGCAGCAACGCATCGTTGCACTGCAGTTGTTGGCTCTGGTGGTGGACGAATGATCGTCACCATGGACCGCTATGAAGCCGACTGGACCATTGTTGAAAATGGCTGGAAGGCGCATGCGCAAGGTTCGGCACGCCCCTTTGCCTCCGCCAGCGAAGCACTTGCCACGTTGCGTGCAGAAGACAATGGTGTCAGCGACCAGTACCTGCCCCCGTTCACCATCGTTGATGACAACGGTGCCCCCATTGGCGCCATGCACGACAACGATGCTGTTGTCATCTTTAACTTCCGCGGCGACCGCGTGGTTGAGATTTATCGCGCACTCACAGAGGAACCGTTTACGCCATTTGCACGTGGTCCTCTTCCGAACAATCTTCTTGTTGTTGGCATGACTTTGTACGACGGCGACATGGGAATCCCTGCACACTTCTTGGTGCCGCCTACTCGCGTCACCGGAACCGTTTCAGAACTTCTTGCAACAGCAGGCTTCGCACAATACGCAGTTGCAGAAACACAGAAGTTTGGACACGTTACGTATTTCTGGAACGGCAATCGTTCAGAAAAATTCAATGAGCAGTTAGAGACATGGGTCGAGATTCCTTCCGACAAAGTGTCGTTCGACAAGTTGCCAAAAATGAAGGCAAAAGAAACCGGCGATGCAGTTGTTGAAGCAGTGAAAAGTGGCAAATACCCCTTTATTCGTTGCAATTTTGCAGGTGGCGACATGGTGGGACACACCGGCGATATTCCTGCGTCGATCATTGCTGTCGAAGCAATTGATGAAGCACTCGTGCGCGTCAACGATGCGGTGCGCGCAGCAGGTGGAACACTTCTCATCACTGCAGACCACGGCAACTGTGAAGTACTGGTGGAACGCGACAAGAACGGTGCACCACTCATGGATGCACACGGTGTTGTAGTTCCGAAGAAATCGCATACGTTGTCGCCAGTTCCATTCATTGCAATTGACTATGCGAATCGCACCATTACCTCTGCAGGTGTGAGTGATGCAGGTATCTCCAATGTGGCCGCCACGATTCTCACATTGCTTGGACAGCCCGTGCCCGGTGACTACCGCCCAGCGCTCGTCACCGTTTCCTAACGATTGTCCTGATTCCACAAGACCCCTCGGTCTCGCGTCACATGTGACGACTCCAACAGAATCGTTTCGTCTCCAGTGGAAAAGTGACCCTAAGCAAGTGATTACACTTATGCACATGGCAAGCACAAAGTCCACCGTTGATCACCTTCGCAACATCGCACTCTTCTCCGAGTGCTCCTCTAAGGAACTCTCCCTTGTTGTGAAGAGCTCCACCGAGCGTGAGCTCAAGGCGGGCACCGTCATCATGGACCAGGGTCAGACCGGTCGCGAGGCCTATGTCATCCTCGAGGGTTCAGCCACCGTGAAGCGCAATGGCAAGAAGGTTGCCACCGTGAAGGCGGGTGCTGTCATTGGCGAATTGTCACTCCTTGACCAGGGTCCTCGTACCGCTGCCGTTATCGCAGATACTGACGTTCGTTTGCTCGTTATTTCCGAGCGTGCACTCAAGGGCGCCATTGACAACATCCCTGCGATCTCTCGCAAGTTGCTCAAGGCCCTCGCCACTCGCGTTCGCGAACTCGACCGCGCTGCCTTCGGCTGATTTTTTGGGGTCTGAGACCCCATGACCCACAACAGGGGTCGGCTCTGAGACCCTTATGGCACTAGCGTTGACTCCGTTATGAGCACGAACGCAGCACCCGCCGCCGAGAAGGCGCCAAAGCGCCTCCGTCCGTACCAATTGTCGATTGCCCTGGGCATCGGAATGGGTACGTTCACCATGGTGTCGGGAATCATCCCCCAGTTCACAAAGTGGCACGACGAGTCGTCGAAGTCCCGCGAAGTTTTCGAAGGAATCCCTGGTCCTATACAGGCCGCCTTCTACACAATTCTTCCCGTCATGTTGATCTGGGGCGCCTTCCGCTTCGCGGATCGCGTGCGCAACTGGGAGCGCGGCGCACCGGATCGTCGCAGGACAACTCCGAAGAATGCAAAGCGTCGTCTCGCTGACTACCGCGCAGGTGTGTACATGCGCACCCTCCTTCGTGATGGCGCTGCAGGCATGATGCACTCGCTCATCTACTTCGGCTTCCTTATCTTGTTGGGAGTTACAACAGCACTCGAACTTGATCACCAGTTGCCAGAGTCATTGAAGTTCCTCCACGGCACCGTGTACCAGGGCTACGTCTTTGTTGGCGACACTGCTGGTCTGATGTTCACGGCCGGTGTGGTGTGGGCAATTGTTCGTCGTTACATCCAACAGCCATATCGCATTCGCATTAAGACAAAGGCAGAACACGGAATCATCCTCGGGGTTTTGTTGCTCATCGGTCTTTCTGGTTTCGCTGCTGAAATGTTCCGTATGGCTGCAGGCCCTGTTGGTGGCGAAGGCTCCAACTTCGAAGCATGGTCATACATTGGTTTCCCACTTTCCAAGCTTGTTGACGGCCTTGCTCACGGCACGCTTGAAAACTGGCACCAGGCAATGTGGATCACACACGTTGTTGCATTCATCGCGTTCCTCGCATTGTTGCCCATCACCATGTTGCGCCACATGTTCACATCGCCGCTCAACATGTACCTCAAGGACCGAGATCGTCCAAAGGGTGCAATGCGTGCGATGCCAAACCTCACCGAAACGTCACTTGAAACATTCGGTGCTGCAGTCGTTGAAGACTTCACGTGGAAACAGTTGCTCGATACCGATGCCTGCACCATGTGCGGTCGTTGCACCAGCGTGTGCCCAGCACATGCAACAGGTAAGCCACTCGACCCGCGTGAAATCGTATTGAAGACTGGTGAAGTCATGGCAGCAACTGCTGCACATGCACCAGGCGGAATGGTGTCGCCACCGTTGTCCGTTGATTCTGAAATCAAGATTGGCGCGAACTCCCTCTTCGAGCGCATCAGCGCAGAAGAAGTGTGGTCATGCACCACCTGTAAGGCATGTGACGAAATCTGTCCGGTCAACATCGAGATTCTCGACAAGATCCTCGACATGCGTCGTTACTTGTCGCTCATGGAAAGCAACTTCCCTGCAGAGTTGGGCAACGCCTACCGCGCAATGGAAAACCAAGGCAACCCATGGGGCATGAACCAGGACGACCGCGCCGACTGGGCCAAGGACCTCAACGTTGAAGTTGTTGATCCAGGCGCAGCGTTCAACCACGAGTACCTCTACTGGGTTGGTTGTGCAGGTTCCTTTGACGACAAGAACAAGAAGGTGACACAAGCAATGGCCAAGCTCCTTGAGCGCGCCGATGTTGACGTCGCAATCCTCGGACCAAGCGAAATGTGCACAGGTGACTCTGCACGTCGTTCCGGTAACGAGTACTTGTTCCAGATGCTCGCATTGCCCAACATCGAAATGATGAACGGCATGGGCGTCAAGAAGATCATCACGCAGTGCCCACACTGCTTCAACACATTAAAGAACGAGTACCCACAATTGGGTGGCAACTACGAAGTTGTTCACCACAGTGAGTTCCTCGAGCACCTCATTGACTCGGGCAAGTTGGATATGCGTAATGCTTCTCTCGAAGACCGCATCGTGTACCACGACTCTTGCTACCTCGGTCGTCACAACGACGTCTACATGGCACCACGCAAGGTTGTTGGTTCCATCAAGGGATTGCAGATTGTTGAAATGCCGCGTAACGGCACCAAGGGAATGTGCTGCGGCGCAGGTGGTGCTCGTATGTGGATGGAGGAGTCCATCGGCGTCAAGGTCAACGACGAGCGTGCGCAAGAAGCAATCAGCACAGGTGCTGGTCGCGTCGCAACTGCATGTCCGTTCTGCTACATCATGTTGGACGACGGCGTGAAGGCTGCTGGTGCAGAAGAGGATCAAGTGAAGGTGGCAGACATTGCTATTCACGTCCTTGAAGCATTGGAAAATGGCGAGAAGGCGATGTCCGGCCAGGATGCTCCACTCGCTGGTTCCGTCGGCGAATAACTCAGTTCATACAAAAGGGCGTCGGTGCTTCGGTACCGGCGCCCTTTGTGTTTATAGAACTAGTGACTGCATGAATCACCGACAGAAGTTCAATCTTTTGGTGGGGTCCACGTGGAGAGGAAATTACCCAGGCAGTTGATTGCTTCGGTGAGGTCCTTCGCCCATGGCAAGGTCACGATGCGCAAGTGGTCGGGGCTTGGCCAGTTAAAGCCGGTGCCCTGAACTAACAACACATGTTCGGCACGCAAGAAGTCGAGAACAAATCGACGGTCATCCTTGATGGGGTACATCTCAGGGTCGAGCTTGGGGAACACATACAAAGCACCCTTTGGCTCCACACATGTAACGCCAGGAATCTCGCGCAGTGCCTTCACTGCTGCATCACGCTGTGCAAGAAGACGACCACCGGGCAAGATGAGATCTTGAATGCTCTGACGTCCACCTAATGCGGTTTGGATTGCATGTTGTGCAGGAACATTCGGGCATAAGCGCATGTTGGTCAACATGTTGATGCCTTCGATGTAACTAGCGGCGTGCTTTCGAGGGCCGGTGACCATCATCCAGCCAGATCGGAATCCTGCGAGGCGATATGCCTTTGACAAACCATTGAATGTGAATGTCAGAACATCAGGTGCAACTTCAGCGAAGTTGTGATGAATTGCATCGTCATACAAAATCTTGTCGTAAATTTCATCTGCAAACACAATGAGATTGCGCTCTGCAGCAATGTCTGCAATCTCCCGCAACACTTTTCGGCTGTACACAGCACCCGTTGGGTTGTTGGGGTTGATTACAACAATTGCCCGCGTACGGTCAGTGATCTTTGAACGAATGTCGTCAAGGTCTGGATTCCAACCATTGTCTTCATCGCACAAGTAGTGCACAGGCTTACCGCCAGCAAGGCTGGTGCTGGCTGTCCACAACGGATAATCCGGTGCAGGGATGAGAACTTCATCGCCCGAATCAAGCAATGCATTCAGGGCTAGTTGAATGAGTTCACTTGCTCCATTACCCAACCAAATGTCATCAGGGTCAGTGATGTCAATCCCACGAGTTTGATAGCTCTGTACAACAGCAGTGCGAGCAGAACGAATTCCTTGCGAGTCGGAATAGCCCTGTGATTCCTGCAAGTGACGAATCACGTCCACCAAAATTTCTGGTGGCGCCTCAAAACCAAAAGGCGCAGGATTACCAATGTTCAACTTGGTGATGCGATGTCCTTGTTCCTCGAGGCGCTTTGCCTCAACAAGAACTGGTCCACGAATGTCGTAGAGCACATCTTCCAGTTTGTGCGACTGGTGAATCTCGCCAGGCATGGTTACTGAAAGTTCTCGAAATAGCGACTTGGCGTTGGACCGCGCTGGCCCTGATACTTTGAACCCTTTGCGCCAGAGCCGTATGGCTTCTCTGCCGGCGATGTCATCTTGATGAAGCTGATCTGACCAATCTTCATTCCGGGATACAACGTGATCGGAAGGTTTGCGAGGTTAGCAAGTTCCAAAGTCACGTGGCCGTCGAAGCCAGCGTCAATGAATCCAGCAGTGGAGTGAATGACAAGACCGAGACGACCAAGTGAGCTCTTGCCTTCAACGCGAGCAACGAGGTCATTCGGAACTCCGACACGTTCAAGGGTGGAACCGAGGACGAACTCACCGGGGTGCAACATAAAGGCGTCGCCGTCCTTAACTTCCACCAATTCAGTGAGGTCAGTGAGGTCCTTTTTGACGTCAAGAACTGCTGCCGAGTGATTACGGAAGACGCGAAAAAGGTTCGACACCTTGACATCGATGCTGCTTGGCTGCACACAGGTCTCATCAAATGGCTCGATGATGATGCGGTCGGCAGCTATCTCGGCGCGAAGGTCACGGTCAGAAAGAATCACGCCTGAAACCCTACCTAACAGGGCCCTAGGCAAGCCCGTGAATAAGCCTTATGGCTCGAGAACGACCCAGCCGCGACTCTGAAGTTCCGCAGCCAGCACTTCTGATGGGACGGATTTCAAAGACTTTTCTGCCGCTGTCACCTTGGGCTTCAGCGCCTGAGGCGTTGGGGCGACGGGAGTGGGAACCGCATCGGCTGCCTCGGCGATTTCTGCCCACTCTTGCAATTGGGCGATGAAGTCATCTGCCTCATCTCGGGTGAACTTGCCACCCGCCTGACGCTGATTGAAGCCCATGGGGCCACGTGCGTCTCGAAAATCGGAATGCCCTGCCGCATTCAAAAGGGCGAGCAGTTCTTTTACTTGCTTCGCGTTGGCCGGTGGGCCAGAGGGTTGTCCGAATGCCATGAACAGACCGTAGTGGCGGGGTGGCTCAGCCCTTGATCAGGCTGACAACCGACCACAAGGCTGCGATAGTTCCGATAATGGCCATCATCACGCTGCGTCCCTTGGGAGCCACTACAAGATCGCCCTCTTCCTTCGGAGCAACCGGCGGTTTGACCAACGCCAAGATATTGCCCACCGCGAGGGCGGCGCCCAAGGCGAGAACTAAATAGACAATGAGGTCTTTGCCGAGGAACATCAGCTCAGACTAGGCGCATCACTCAGGTTCATCGACGAATTGCGTGTACGCCTTGTTGAAGAGAAGACGAATATCGCCTGTTGGACCAGAACGATGCTTGCTCACAATCACATCCGCAAAGCCGCGATCGTTCGCATTTGCCTCGGGGTTCGATGCTTCTTCTCGGTATAGGAACATGATGACGTCGGCGTCTTGTTCCAGTGCGCCTGACTCACGAAGGTCAGAGAGCACTGGTCGACGATCTTGGCGTTGTTCAATATTTCGGCTCAACTGACTCAGCGCAACAACAGGAATGCCAAATTCGCGAGACAACAACTTCAGTCCGCGGCTGATTTCTGCCACTTCGAGTTGACGACTCTCTTGATTACCGCCGCCCATGAGCTGCAAGTAGTCAATAACAACCATCGATGGTGCTGCATCAGCAACTGCCACGCGGCGAAGCTTCTGACGAATCTGCATCACGGTGATTTGTGGTGTGTCATCGATATACAGCGGAATCACTAAGCGATTCATTGCGTGTGTAATTTTTGTCCAGTCGGCTTCTTGCAAACGACCACTACGCATGCGATCAGAATCAACTTGCGCCTCTGCCGACAAAATTCTTTGTGTGAGTTCTGTACCGGACATTTCCAAAGAGAAGAACAACACAGGACGATTAGTTGTACGCGCGGCACTCACAGCCATTCCCAACGCAAAAGCTGACTTACCCATTGCAGGACGAGCACCAACGATGTTGAGTGTGCCTGGCTGCAAACCGGAAAGAAGTTTGTCCAACTTGGTGTAACCAGTGCGGACGCCAGTGATGTCGTTGCCGGCGTCGAAACGCTGTTCAAGAATCTTGAGCGCTTCTTCCGTAAGGTCGTTCAACTTCTGCAATGAATCTGTGAGTTGCTCATCGCCAATGTCGAACACAATTTGTTCGGCCTTATCAATTGCGATGCGAATGTCTGCTGGTGCTGAATAACCAAGGTCTGCAATATCACTTGCACCCTTAATGAGACGGCGCAGTGTTGCAGTGTCGCGAACAATCTTGATGTAGCGCCCGGCGCTACTGATTGAAGGAGTCGAGTTCTGCAACTCTTGGAGAAAGTTCAGTCCACCAAGATCATCAAGCAAGTTGCTGCGTCGAAGCTCTTCCGACACCGTGACAGCGTCAATCGCTTCACCAACACCCGACAAGGATTTGATTGCTGCGTACACGTGACCGTGCGCTGGCTTATAGAAATCACTTGCATCAAGCTGTTGTTCAATCGCGAGACCCACTGGGTTTTCGTCGAGCAACATCGCGCCCAACAACGACGCTTCCGCATCAAGATTGTGCGGAGGCGTACGACTATCAGAGCGCGGCGCAGGCCGATTGTTGGACCGCTCGGGGCGGTCGGAATAGTCCGTCATAGAAGACCTCTACCTTGCCCGCGAATCCTTGTGGATTGCTAGTGGATAACCCTGCGAAATCCCTGTGGATAGCGCTGGGGATGAGGTGCGGAATGTGTGGATAACGGTGCACATCGCACGGCTGCTTAGCCGGCGACCACCGAAATCTTGATGTTGCATTCAACGTCTGCGTGCAAGCGAACAAGTGCGCTGTGCGAACCCGTGGTGCGGATTGGCTGGGCAACAATCTTCTTGCGATCAAGCGTCACGCCAGCCTGAGCGGCGAGTGCTGCAGCAATGTCTGCGGTGGTGACGGAGCCGAACAAACGACCCTCGTTGCCTGACTTTGCCTTCACAGTGAATGCGCGAGCAGTGAGTGCTTCTGCAACGGTGCGAGCTGCCTCGCGGTCGTTGGCTTCACGAAGGTCACGAGCACGACGCATTGCGTTTGCCTGATTGATTGCACCATCTGTTGCAACAAGCGCAAGGCCACGCGGCAAGAGGTAGTTGCGGGCATGGCCATCGGCCACTGTCACGATGTCGCCACGACGACCAACGCCAGCGATGTCTTCACGAAGAATTACGTTCATATCAGGCCTCTACTTCGGTCTCTACTGCCTCAGCAGCGGTGGTCTCTGTTGATTCATCGGTTGCTTCGTCGTTCGTGTTTGCGAACTCAGAAGTAATCGGCTGCTCTGGCATCTCCAAGGTGCCCTCTTCCTCACGGCCTTCCTTGCCTGGGCGAGGAGCACGAGTAGAAACAGTGCGCTTGGTGTATGGCAACAATGCCATTTCGCGAGCGTTCTTGATTGCGGTTGCGAGTTCACGCTGCTGTTGCACGTTTGCACCGCTCATGCGCTGACCGCGGATCTTGGAGCGGTCGGTCATGAAGCGCTGAAGCAGGCTCACGTCCTTGTAGTCGATGAAGACAACCTTCTCTGCTGCGAGAGGGTTTGCCTTCTTCTTGAATTTACGGTTCGCCTCGCGGGCGTTACGGATTTTGTTCGTCTTGCTAGTCATGATGAGGTCCTTAATTCAGGGAAGAGTAAGAGGGAAGGAATAGGTGTAGATCAGAAGGGTTCTTCGTCGGCTGGGAAGTAGTCGCCACCGCCGGCGTTGTTACCGCCAGAGTTGCCGCCGCGATTTCCGCCCCCACCGTTGCCGCCTTCGGTACGTGGGTTGCGCTCGATAGAAGCGGTTGCCCAACGAAGGCTTGGTCCGATTTCGTCAGCATTGATTTCAATTGCCGTGCGCTTTTCGCCTTCACGGTTTTGATATTCACGCTGCTCGAGACGACCAGAGACAACAACGCGCATTCCCTTTGTAAGGGTGGCTGCAGCGTTTTCGCCGAGCTGGCCCCAGGCAACAATGTTGAAGTAGGAGGTTTGCTCCTGCCATTCACCGTTGTTTTGGTAACGACGGCTAACCGCGATACCAAATGATGCAACGCCGCGTCCACCGGTGGTGAAACGGAGTTCAGGATCGCGGGTCAAGTTGCCCACGAGAGTGATTGAGTTATCGGCCATTTAGATGGAACCTTTCCGAAAGTGACGTGTGTGGAGCAGATGGCTCTATCGGGACGGACTAAGCCGCCGAGACCATTCCGCGTCGACCAGCTTCATCGTCTGGAAGACGAAGGAGCTTGTGACGCAGTACATCGTCGGAGAGGCGGAAGCTGCGCTCCACTTCATCCATGGCACCTGCTGGTGCAAGAAGGTTAAACACTGCGTAATAGCCGTCGTCCTGCTTCTGAATTGGGTATGCCAAGCGACGCTTGCCCCACCAGTCAGGGTTTCCATGAACCTGTCCACCAACGTTGGTGATGCCAGTGCTGATTGTCTTCAACCAACTGTGGGCGTTGCTCTCTTCGAGCTTGCCGCTGATTATGACCATTAGTTCGTAAGCACGCATAGCGTGTGACCTCCCTTCGGACCCGATTACGACTCGGGGCCCCTTGCGGGGCAGGGTGAATATGTGCTCCAAAAGCGTATCTGCTCCCCAGCACCATCCCACGGGGGTGAGTCAAAGCGCTGAAGTCCTTATCCGACAAGGACAAGTGGACGCCAGGGGCCAAAAATGGGCAGGCCAAAAGGTGGCTAATTGCCTACCGAGCGGCTCGGGTCCGAGTGGGACCGCCACCCGATATCGGGAGGACCCGCAGCAAGTGATGCCAGCGACAACCAGGGCAGGCCTCCACCACATAGGCGGCGTACTCATGCCCCGTGCGCTTCAACTTGTCGATGTCGCTGGCCTCGGTCACGCATTTTCCGTGTTTCGGTAATCCGTGTCCGAAGACATAGGTGACCAACACAACGTTGACTTCTTCACAAATCGGGCAGATGGTCTTCGAGGGTTCGCCTATGTTGCGAGCGGCGCGAATGAGTTCGGGGTGAGCATCGCAGACAGAGTCTTTGCTGATGCGACGTTTCTTCACTTCGTTGATGAGAGAGCGTCGAGCAAGTCGGTGATCGACAATGCCGACATCACCTCTCAACATGTCAACGGAGAAACCCATACAGCCACAAGATAGCCATAAGATTCGTCCATGTCAGACGCACGCTGGACCGTTACCGATGGACGAGCCATTTCTTTTGGTTCAACTGTCAGCAATGACGACGAATTGCGTGTCTGTGGTGACGTCCGCAACAAGCGAGTTCTCGAGCTCGGTCTGTTTGGCACAGTGCCCAATTGTGTGACCATGGCTCAACGTGGTGCTCGCAGCATTGCTATTGATCCATCACGTGAGGCCGTGCAACGTGCTCGTCAAGCAGCAACAAACGCCGATGTCACTGTGGAATTTCACGAAGGCGAACTTGCTGATCTCGGATTCCTCATGAATGCGGTGATCGATGTTGCGTTGTGCGTGCATCAAATCACTCTTGAGACAGATATCGCTCGCCTCTTCCGTCAAGTGCACCGCGTGTTGCGCCCCGAAGCTGGATTCATCTTCGCTGTGCCGCATCCAATGTCTGCAGTGTTTGACGGCAACGATGCAACTGCGCGTCGCCGGTACGGTGACACCACTCCGACAATTGGCGAGCTTGCAATGGCGTTACAGCGAGCCAACTTCTCTATTGATGTCATGCATGAACTGAAGCCAATGCATCAGCCCAACGCTGTTGCACCCAGCACGCTTGTTGTGCGTGCACGCAAACTCGGTTCGTAATTAACCGCGATTAATTCGTCGCGTTGGTTTGAGTTTCGAAGCGTTCGCTTCGTTCTCTTTCCACCACTGCATGAGGCGAGCTTCTGCAACTTCGTCGCCCAACAAACCTTCTTCGAGGCGAATGTCCATGAGGAACTCAAGTGCTGCACCAACGATGGGGCCAGCAGGAACGCCCAGCAATTCCATGACTTTTTGGCCATCAATCTCAGGGCGCAAGCTTGCAAGTTCTTCACTCGCCATTAGTTCAGCGATGCGTTCTTCCATCTCATCCATACGACGAGCGAGAATGCGTGCTTTCTTTTCGTTACGTGTTGTGCAGTCACAACGAACTAACACATTCAATTCTGGTAAGTAATCACCAGCATCTCGTACGTAACGGCGAACAGCACTATCTGTCCAACCCATTTGATACGTATGGAAACGACCACTAATTGCAACAAGTTCTGATACTGCTGCAATGTCATCGTTTGGATACTTCATCGCCTTCATGCGCTCACGTGTCATACGCGCACCCACAACTTCGTGATGATGGAACGTGACGCCTTTGCCTTCTTTGAAACCACGCGTACGTGGTTTGCCAATGTCGTGATACAGCGCTGCAAGACGTGTGATGCGGAAATCAAAATCACCACGAGCTTCGCGTTGCACATTTTCAACAACAGCAAGCGTGTGCGTCAATACATCTTTGTGACGATGAATAGGGTCTTGTTCCAAACGCATCAATCGCAGCTCGGGCAAGAAATGATCAACAAGACCGGTGTCGATGAGGAACCACAAACCAAATGTCGGCTTCTTCGTGATCATCAACTTGTCGAACTCCACGCGAACACGTTCCGCGGAAACAATCGTGAGACGATCCGCCATTGCTGTGACAGCCGCGGTAATGGTCGGATCAGGTGTCACTTCAAGTTGTGAAATGAAGCGAGCAGCACGCAACATGCGCAACGGATCATCACTAAAAGATTCCTCTGCGGAAAGTGGTGTCCGCAATGTTCGCGTCATGAGGTCGGCTGCGCCACCAAACGGATCAACAAGCGTTGGCGTGTCGCTCGTGAGCTCAAGTGCCATTGCATTAATCGTGAAGTCGCGACGAGAAAGGTCGACGTTGATTTCGTCGGCATAGACAACTTCTGGCTTGCGTGAGTCAGGCGAATAAGCCTCTGCGCGGTGTGTGGTGATTTCGTACACGCGCTCACCAATCTTCAAACCGATGGTGCCGAAGCGCTCTCCTTGGGTCCACACGGCGTCGGCAATATCAGCCACGATGCGCTTGATTTCATCGGGGCGAGCCGTCGTTGTGGCATCGAAATCCATCTCGGCCGGGTTCAGGGTTCCGTCCGTGGCACCCATTAGAAGATCGCGCACAGTGCCACCGACGAGATACAGACGATGTCCGGCATCGCGAAAACGCGAAGCCAGAGGGGCCATTTCCTCAAGAATGGGGGCGAAACGTGGTGGGATCATGGTGATTACTGGTGACCACATATACATAGGTACGAATGGCGACCGCCCAAGGCTAGGCACGGAACCACCTGAACGGGTGTCCTTCCCCAGTCCAAAGCCCCAGAGGTAAGTGGGGACTACCGTCTGAGGGGTGAATCTGGTGGAACAAACCCCCAAGCGAGGAGTCATCTGGTCGGGCGCAGCCCAGGCCACGGTGCGCCCCTGGGCGGGAAATCCATCGCGGGCATTCCTCATGATCTCTGGGTCCCACAGCCCTGAGACTGAATTGCCTGGGCCGGAGGTTCTCAAAGATTGGGTGAACACCATGACTCGCTGGGGGTACGGCAGCGTGCGGACATCGGCAATGTCCCCCCAAGCCGCACAAGCCCTCGGAGACATTGGGTTTGCTCCGGCACAGGACCTTGTTCTCCTGCGCCTCAAGCACCTCACGGCTCCTCAATTTGATGTCCCAAAGGACATCGCCCCTCGACCAGTACGCATGCTTCGGTATCGCACCGCAGCCGTGAACGACGTGCTCGACATTGATCGTTTGGCCTTTGGCCATGAATGGCACCTCGACCGCGAGACCTTTCACGACGCCATGAAAGCCACGCACCGCGTCCGTCTCCTCATGGCCACACGTCGCGGACTCACCGAAGGTTTTGTGCTTGTCGGCGTCACTGGGCAAACAGGATTCATCCAGCGTCTTGCCGTACACCCCGACGCCCGACGATCAGGTGTTGCCTCGCGTCTGATCGCTTCGGCGGTGGAGTGGTCATTCAAAAAGGGATGCACCAACACAGTGGTGAATACTGAAACAAACAACGAACCAGCACTTGGTTTGTATCGCAGCATTGGGTTCACCGAAATGAACCATGGGCTCACTGTTCTCGAGAGGTCTCTTGCATGAAGAAGTTCACGCACATTCTGATCGGACTCTTTATTACCGCACTTGGTATCGGCTCGCTTGAATCGCCACCACTAGCAACTCACGCTCAAACTCTTCCATCGCTCACGTTGCTGAATCAGACATTCAATGTCAGTTCGGAGTCGCAGCTTCGATTCATCTTTAGCAACGACAGCAAGTTCTTCGGTAATTACGTTGAACTGGAATTACATCGGCGCGTTGTCTCGCGTCGTTCGTTTCAATCCATTGCAAATGGTGATGCTCAATCCGGAGTGCTTGATGCGCTGACATTGAAATCAACACAGATCAGGCGCATCAATGACACAGTGCAAATTGTTGCCCCGATTGCACAGCGATCTGATTCGCCTCTATCTCTCTTTGTTGCATTTGATGGTGTCTATCCAGTCACTATTCGGGTACGCGATACAAAGACAAAACAAGCCATCGCTGAAGTGCTGACTTTCATCAACGTTCATCGCACGGTTGATACTTCACATGATGTGCAGACAAGCACTCTTGTACGTCTCAAGGCAGCTCCGTCACTGCAACCAAACGGCAACGTAATCATTACTGATGAAACTCGTGCTCGAGTCACACGTTTCATTCAAGTCTTGCAAAACAACACCTTTGCAATGACAGTGTCAGTTCAGCCCGAAATCATTGAGGCATTAGCCACGTCGACTTCAGAAGAGGACAAGAAATTATTTGTCTCTCTCCGCGAGCAATTACGTCAACGCGCAATTACAACCGCACCGTTCCTTCCGACTGATCCATCAATGTTCGTCGCGATGAATATGCGCGATGAATTTATTGAACAGTTGCGGGTTGGCGAAGATGCATTGAACAGATGGCTGCCCGGGGTTTCCATTCAACGTGGAACATACATGGCAGACCATTACCTCACGTCGGAGGGTGTACAACTGTTGCGTACGGCTGGTGTTGTCTCTGTCATTTTGACTCCGCGTGCACAACAAAAAGTTGAGGTGGCTGGAACAAGCAATGTTGTAATGCGGCCACGCGGCATCAATAGCAACAACGTCGCAGTTGTCGCAGTTGATGAGAATGTTGCATCAACCGTTGCAAACAATTCAGAGCTAACTTCTCCGGCTCTTACGGGTTACCGGGCGGCTGCAGAGTTGATCGTTGCTCGTAGTGATCTTCTGTCGTCGGGTCGTTCACTTGACTCCATTCGACTATTGCTCTCCACTCCATCGGGCGACATTGGTTCCGACGCAAGCCTTCTCATCGCGTCTAATGCGTTGTCGAAGGCATCAGGAATTCGCTTCGTTGATATGGCCACGCCACAAGTCCCCTCGAAGGATTCCTCTTCCATCCGATTCTCAACGTCAACTCCTAATACTGGTGCTGCTCGTGCAGCAGGTATCGCAGTGACCCGTAAGGAACTCAACGCGACTGCGTCAATGGCAGACCCTGCCGATGCGCGACGCGAGTTGTGGTCCCATCTTTTCGCTACCGGCGTTTCCAACACAGTCGTAAATGGCGATGACTACATTGCTGAGCTCCGCGACCTCCTCGCCAAAGTGCGTAGCTCGGTCACGGTGACGACGCCCGGAACCATCACACTGTCCGGTCGAAGCGGAGCGATCCGCATTCAGATTCGAAATAACTCAGATCTCCCTTTGACGGTGCGAGTACGCATGTCGAGCGCAAAACTGCGCCTGAAAGATCCCGTTCGGGTTGTGGACCTAGCAGCGGGCGGCACCACGGAAGTCAAAGTCGACGCTGGAACTCGTACCAATGGTCGATTCCCGCTGTCCATTCGAGTAACTACTCCAGAAGGCAATCTCGAAGTTGTTCCGTACATCCGCGTGACGGCACGTATGAATGCCATCGCTGGTTTCGGGCAATATCTCAGCCTTTTCTTATTAGTGATGGTGTTGCTCTGGTGGTGGACTCACTGGCGTCGCACCCGTTCTCAGAGGGTTCGAGGTACTACGGTTTCGGACTAATGACAGTTCGAATTGTGACCGACTCCTCCTGCGATCTTCCTCAGGATCTTGCAGACCAACTTCTCATCAGCATCGTTCCCCTAAAGGTTCGTTTCGGTGACGATGAATTCGTTGACCGTGAAACCATCACCACCGATGAATTCTGGAAGAAGTGTGCAGCTTCACCCGTTTTGCCTGAAACCGCAGCCCCGTCTCCAGGAAACTTCGATGCGGAGTTCCAGAAGTTGGCCGCCGAAGGCGCCACCGGCATCATCGTCTTGAATCTCTCGTCCGACTTGTCTGGCACCATCCAGGCCGCGCAGGTTGCAGCACGTGATTTCGCTGGCGGCATTCCTGTTCAGGTCGTCGACTCTCGTACCGCAACGATGGGTCTCGGACTGATTGCCATTGAATGTGCCAAGCGTGCCCAGGTCGGGGCGTCTCTCGATGACATCGTGGCCCTCGCCAACAAACTCATCCCACAGATGCGGGTCTATGGCGCACTCGACACGCTCGACAACCTCAAAAAGGGCGGGCGAATTGGCGGAGCGAAGGCAATGCTCGCCAGCGCACTCTCCATTAAGCCTCTTATTGAGATCACTGGTGGTCATGTTGCCGAAGCAGGAAAGCAGCGCACTCGCTCGAAGGCACTTGCTCACCTCATCAGCATCTTGAAGGACAACTCCGGCAAGATTGAACAACTCGGAATTTTGCATGCACAATGCGCCGATATCGATTCGTTCGTCGCGATGGTCAAAGAGGTCTACACAGGTGAAGTCATTGTCGGCGACATTGGTGCGGTCATCGGAACACACGCTGGTCAGGGCACCATCGGTATCGCATTCCGTCTGAAGGCATAAGGGGTATCGCTCCACCAAGGGGTTATCCACAACTAGCGTAAACAGCCAGTCATGGCTGCTTCACGTTCCTCAGACGATTACATCGGTGGTCGCTATCGCCTTGAAGGATGTATTGCGTCTGGCGGCATGGCTGATGTGTGGCGTGCAACTGACATGCACTTAGGTCGCGAAGTAGCAGTCAAACTGTTGCGCGCAAGTGTTGCTGATGATCCAGTAGTTGCAGAACGCTTTCGTCGTGAAGCAAAGTCGCTTGCAAAGCTGACGCATCCCAACATTGTTCCGGTGTACGACTGCATCGAAGAATCTGATGGACAAGTTGCACTTGTAATGCGACTCATTCGCGGTCAATCACTACGTGAACTTCTTGATGAAGCAGGCGACGGTCACAGACCTGGTCAGATCAGTGCGTACCTCACTGTGCACATTGGAAAGTCCATTGCTGCTGCACTTGCGAAAGCGCATAACGAAAATATTCTCCATCGCGATATCAAGCCAGGCAACATTCTCGTCATGAAGAACGGTGAAGTTCTTCTCACTGACTTTGGTATTGCAAAACCACTGAAGGCATCTGATGACGACGGTACCGACCTCACGCGTGTCGACATCATGATGGGTACAGCAAAGTATTTGTCGCCAGAACAAGTGCAGGGGCGCAATCTTGATGCGCGTGCCGACATCTATTCGCTCGGTCTTGTTCTCTATGAATGCTTGGCAGGCAACGTTCCGTTTAAGGGCGACAACGATCAAGCAACAGCTGTTGCGCGTCTTGAACGTGATCCGACACCTCTTGGTGGTTTGCGTGCAGACGTTCCCAGCACTGTCATCAATGTTATTCACAAGATGTTGCGTCGTCGTCCAGAACACCGTTACGAGAATTGTGCAGAGGTCGTACAGGCGCTCGACGACGCCATGCGTAATTTGCATGATGCGTTAACTCCTGTTGACGGAATGTCTCCGTCTCTTGGGGCGCCAACACCTCGCACGCGTCCGGCTCCTCTTGATCCGCTGATGACTCCAAAGCCACAGCGCGATTTCAGCGTCGTACCTAATGACAACACACCGCAGCGTGCACCAATGCCACAGCGCGATCGCACCCCACGTGGTGCACCACGCGCAAAAGAGTCACTTCCTGCGCATCGAAAAACCAATACAAAGCGTAATTACTTGCCTATTGCACTGCTTTTGGCTGCTGCAGCAGTGATGTCCTTCATGTTGTGGAAAGGCTTACAAGGTACGAAGTCATCGTCAACTCCGTCCGTTATCGACAACGTAGAAGTTGTGCATGTCGAGATTGCTGGCATCAAGAGTTACGACCCCAATGGTGACGACAAACAAGAAAACGAATTCATGATTCCAGCATTGCGGGACAACAATCCAGCAACGCAGTGGACCACCGTTTGTTATGGCAGCAAATATTTCGGGTCTAAAGAGGGTGTCGGACTTGTTGTTCAACTCTCTGGTATCGGTATCGGACAACTGAAGGCCAACTTCGCGAATGGTCCGTATAACGCCGAGGTGTACGTGACCACATCAGAGAAAATTCCTACAAGCATCAACGAGTGGGGTCTGCGGGTTGCTGATGTTTTTAGCAACGATGCAGGTGTTGCAACTCTTGAAGTAAAACAGCCTGCTCGCAACGTTCTTTTCCTCTTGCGCGAAGTGGGACGCAGTTCCACTTGCAGCAACTCGAATCCGTATAAGGGCGCCATTAGCGACCTGTCGTTCACTTCGGCGAAGTGACCAGCGACGCGCTTCTCGTTAAACGGGCACAGCGCGGTGATCGCAACGCTGTCGATGCATTGTTACGCGAGAACTATGACGTCGTACGTGCGGTCTGTCATCGCATTCTGATCAATTCATCTGATGCAGAAGACGCAACACAGATGGCTCTCATGGCCATCGTGCGTGCGCTTCCCTCTTTCGATGGGCGCGCAAAGTTTTCAACCTGGGTGTATCGCATCGCGACAAATGCTGCGCTTGATGAATTGCGCCGCATTCGCCGCCGCGATGTTCCAAATGATGAAACAAAGTTTGAGAACATTTCTGTGAACGATGCAACGAATGCAGTTGATGCACAGATGGATGTTTCATCTGCGCTTGCGCAAGTGCCAGAAGAATTTCGTGTCGTGCTTGTGTTGCGACACATTGCAGATCTTGATTACGAAGAAATCGCCGCGGTGCTTGATATCCCTGTGGGCACGGTGAGGTCACGTCTGTCTCGTGGTCGAGCGCAACTCACTGAAATTCTTGGGAACCAATCAGAGTCACCAGGGCGTCAAACCAATGCCGGAGGTCAGCCATGAGCGACGAAAATGAACTTGACCCACGCATAGAGGCTCTGCTTCGGGACGTTCCACCCGCTGATTCGTCGATAAAGGAATCCCACATTGCTGCAGCTCTCGGCGAGATCACGACCCCTGCCACATCCAACGGCCGCCTTCGTTTCCTCTCTGCCGTAGCAGCCGTTGTGGTTCTCGTGGCAGGAGGCATCGCCATCTCGAGGAGTCCCAGCGATGCTCCCCCCGCCATTGCCGCCGATACCACTGCAACCTCGACACCAAAGGCCTCAGCGGAATGCGAACACTCCGGAGGATTCTGGGGCGACGTTGGGGGTATTGACTACTTCACGCTCCGAGGAACGGCATTTGAATTAGTTCATCGTGACGACTTGGTCGATCTGTATTTCGGTTCCGCACCCTGCACCATGGTCGGCACCATTAGTTACTTTGAAGCATTGGTGGCACGCGCCAAAGAAGCCGATGCCCCCAACGACCTCACCGATTGTAGATATGCATCTGAACCTCTAGTCCGATTCAGCGATGAGCCAAGTGGAGGCGGGGCTACGTATTCATTTGCGCTCGTTGCGACGGAAGATGGCGTAGGCCTCTATTTCAAGGACAGATGTAACAAGCCAATTGGCTCCATCACGTTGCCCATATCCGGCGACTAACACTCACTCAGTCCCCCATGTTCACGCCGTTAGGCTGAACACATGGTGTCTAATCCACTCACCGATCCCGAATGGGCGGACCGTTCCGTCGCGTTCATCGACCGCGTGGTGGCCACTGTTCGCAAGTACACCACCCAGCCGCTCGTCACCACTGCCCGCGGCATCGTGTTCGGGTTGTTGGCCAGTTTTGGTGTCATCACCGGTCTTGTGTTGCTTATTGTTGGCCTCGTTCGCGGCCTGCAAGCTGCACTTGACGCAGTGGTGAATCACCAAGCATCCGTCTGGATTTCCTATTTCATCCTTGCTGCGCTGTTTCTCGTCATCGGCATCGTGCTGATGCGTAAGCGCTATACCCCCGAAGAAGAGAAGTAATGAGTAACGCTCGCAAAGTCATCATCATTGGTTCAGGCCCTGCAGGTCTCACCGCAGCTATCTACACCGCTCGCGCATCACTAGAACCGTTGGTGATTGAAGGCGAGCCCAGCAGCACCACTGACCAGCCAGGCGGTCAGCTCATGCTCACCACAGAGATTGAAAATTTCCCTGGTTTTCCTGAAGGAATCATGGGTCCAGAGCTCATGGGCAACTTCCGTGCACAAGCAGAGCGCTTTGGCGCAGACATCATCACCGAGAAGGTCACCAAGGTCGACTTCAATAGCAAGCCATTCAAAGTGTGGGTGCGCGACACCGAGTACACCGCTGAGTCTGTCATCGTCGCAACAGGCGCACAGTCACTCATGCTTGATCTTCCCCGTGAAGGTGAACTCATCGGCCATGGTGTTTCCACGTGTGCAACATGCGATGGTTTCTTCTTCCGCGGTCATGAAATTGCAGTCGTTGGCGGTGGAGACAGCGCCATTGAAGAGGCTGGTTTTCTCACCAAGTTCGCATCGAAGGTGTACCTCGTGGTGCGCCGCGATTCATTGCGTGCATCACGCATCATGCAACAGCGCGCACTTGATAATCCGAAGATTGAAATCCTGTGGAACTCACGTGTCAGCGAATTGCATGGCGAAGGCACCCTCAACGGCGTCACCATCACTGACACCGTGACGAACGAATCTCGTCCACTGAATGTCACTGGTTTGTTTATCGCCATTGGTCACAAGCCCAACACTGGCTTGTTCACCAACATCCTCGACATGGAAGAGTCGGGCTACTTGCTCACTCGCGAAGGCTCTACGTACACCAATATTCCAGGCATTTTTGCTGCTGGTGACGTGCAAGACCACACATACCGACAAGCCATTACGGCTGCTGGTTCGGGTTGTATGGCCGCCATCGACGCCGAGCGTTGGCTCGAACACGGTCGGTAAAACCCCATGACGGTTCGGTTCGGTCTGATTGCGGTTTCCGACCGAGCAACGGCTGGTATCTACGAAGATCGTGGCACTCCTGCGATGCGTGACTACTTGGCGCGCGTCGTCACCACACCTCATGAAGTGGTGGAACGTCTCATCCCCGATGAAGCCGACCGGATTTCTGCAGCCATTGTTGAATTGGCCGACACTGAAGGGTGTTGTCTCATTCTCACCACTGGTGGCACTGGTCCTGCTCCTCGTGATGTCACTCCCGACGCCACAGAAGCTGTTCTTGACCGAGTGATTCCTGGTTTTGGAGAGCTGATGCGTCGTATTTCGTATGCCATCATCCCCACTGCCATCCTCAGTCGGCAGTTGGCGGGCACTCGTGGATCTTCGTTGGTCATCAATTTGCCTGGAAACCCCAAGGCCATTGCGGAATGTCTAGACGCCGTGATGGCGGCGGTGCCTGACTGCATCGATCTCATCAATGGACCACGTATTGAACTCATTGATTCAGCCGGAGCCTGGCGTCCTCCCCAATCCTGAGCAGAGCGGCAGTAAAGTGTGCTTCGACGAAAGGACACCACCATGGCTGCCGGAATCATCACACTTACGAGTTCAACATTTGACGAGACCGTTAATAGCTCGTCAACACCCATCCTCGTCGACTTCTGGGCGGAATGGTGCGGACCTTGCAAGCAGATCGCTCCCATCCTCGAGCAGATCGCAGCAGAGAAGTCTGGGTCTATCACTATCGCAAAGTTGAACATCGACGAATACGGTGACATCGCAAGTCGCTACAAC
>CALBSD010000066.1 GCA_937927625.1 uncultured Actinomycetes bacterium
AAATCAGACAGAATGAGCCCGTGAAACGCCCAATTGACAAGCAATTACTCCTTCTCAGCGTTGGAGTCGCCCTCGGACTTGTCCTCATCGTGATGGGCTTCAATGGCGCTACCACGGGTCGTGAAGCCCAAAACATCCCTGCTGTCATCGAAGAGATGAGCCCCGGACCTGGCGACCAGGTAGTGCAGCAGGCGCAAATCTCTGTTGACTTCATCGCGGGATATGAGGCGCGACTCGTCATCGATGACATCCCTCTGGAGACCACTCGCCTCGACGAATTGTCCTCCGAGGGGAACAAGGCACTTGACCCTGGCGCGCAGGTGGAGATTCCGCCGACGGCCATCTTTGATCCGGGCAACTACATCATCAGCTTCACGCCACAATCTGGTGCACCCATCGAACTCTTCAAGCAGGGCACGCACACCGCCACCGTCATTTATTGGAAGATGACCGATGGCAAACAGAAGGCACGTTCGTTCTCCTGGAAGTTTGACGCGAACTAAGAGTTCGGCAACTCTTCGAGCATCGCTAGAAAAACCGATTCAGAAACTATTCGTGTTCCAATCTCGCGAGCTTTCTTTGCCTTGCCCGACATCGAGTCAGTGTCGGCAACAACAAGTAAGTCCAATTTCTTAGAAATCCCTGACTTCACAATCAATCCACAATTCACAGCCCGTTCTGCAAGAACAGGACGAGGGACTGACATCTCTCCGGTAAAACAAACCGAAGCGCCATCAGGAATTCCCGAGAGGCGTCCAATGGTGAGTTCCTTTGGCCCCCTCTTCACCAGCAACTCTTCCCATTCAGACACACCAAGCAGAAGTGCAACTTGTGAGAGGTCATCCCTTTCAAAATCACTTACGGCATCATCTCTCAGTGCTACCGCACACAGATTTGCAACGTACGCAGCATGAAGTCCGGCCACACGATCTTGCGAGAGCCCTAACTCGTTTGCAAACTCAATTAGATACTCAGCTTCAGACTTCTCAATTTTTCGATCTTCAAGTACACCATCAAGAACATTCAAATATTGAGCGACGCTGACAGCCGAAGCGAGACTTGAGTCGCCCTGAGGAGGCAGCATCTCAATAAGTGATGCAAGGTACGTTGACTCTTTCTCACGCGGATGCGAGACGCTCTCGCGGGGCAAGACTCGACTTGCTTGTACGGAAAGTCCTCTCAATCTGCATTGCATTGGGATGATTGGTACATCAATTTCTGTCAAGACCGCATGCAAAAGCTTGGAGGCCATTCGTGCATCGTCGAGAGCACAATGTGCATTGCCTAATTCAAGTCCGAAAAACTCACAGCAATCAGCCAGCCGTCTCGGGCCACGAGGAAATCCTGAATACATCAGTTTCAACGTGCAGAGCGATTCGATTTCCAAGTTAGGAATTCCACAGCGCGACAATTCGGCCTTTAAGAATCTTGTATCAAAGGCTGCATTGTGTGCAACGAGCACAGCACCATCCAAGATCTCTAATAATCCGCCGACTGTTTCATAGAACGTGGGCGCATCGGCGAGCATGCCAGCAGTGATCCCATGGATGTCAGTTCGCCCGACATCTCGACTTGGATTTACCAGAGACGAATATTCACGAAGAACATTTCCCTCCGAGTCTGTTCGCACGACTGCAACTTCAATTACTCGATCAATCGAACTCGACAGTCCTGTCGTTTCGAAATCGAGTGTCGCGAACTCAACTGCCATATCGACAAGTTACTCGGCGAGAAATTTTGCGATCGCCTTCTCGGCAGCTTCGGAATCCTCTGGCGAAATTGTCAAGAGCCTCTTCAAAACCACCGCGTCAGACAAACCTGCCCAATTGGCACTCTCTTCAGTTTCAATGAAGAACTCACTAAGCGAAAATTCCGCAAGGTCGTCTTTTGCCCGTTGCTTATTCAAATCTTCAAAGGCCTTGCCGAGAGCCCTAAGAACAACCACCGACTTGGGTGGCTTCAATGCAAGTGAAGGATCAATCGATAGACACAAAGCATCCAAATGCTCCAACAATTCTTCATTGCTTCTCACTCTGTCGGTCAAAGATGAGAAGAGATCGCCGTAGCCACTACTACGTGCTTCTTCAATTGCCCCAAGTGTCGCGAGCAATGCACCCATCAGTTTCCCTACAAATCGGATAGTTGGTTCCGATTTCGTTGGTCGACGAGTAACTGTTGGGAATTCAATAACTGAAGTGTTCTCTAATGCGAGTTCGAACAAAGCCAAAACTGCCTCTTGCCCGACCGATTCCTCGTAGACGTGTGCGATTGCTGTCGTTCGACGATTCGCAATCTTTGATGCAGCACTGTCGAGTTCAATCCACAATGCTTTGAGCGAGTGAGAAAGTTCCTTCCACTCCCAATACATGTAGACCGAATCATCAAATTTCATTCCGATTGATTCACGAATCGCTTCGTGAATCAAAAGACCCTCCGTGTTGGGCCTTTTCCCAAGTTTCACCGCCCCGTAAGGGACAAAACCTTTTTCATTCAGTCGGGTCTGTGCGGAATGGAGGATTTCGCGAGAGTTCACTTCGCACCCCAAATTGGCAAATCACCGGTGAGAATGAAATGGTCGAATTGATCTCCATCAATCACTGGTATTCCGAGCTCTTGCGCCTTTTCCACCTTCGGCGCCGCAGCCTTCTCGCCTGCAACCAGAACTGTTGTATTGGATGAAACGCCTGATGCAGCTTTTCCACCATGAGCTTTTATGACTTCCTTGACCTCATCACGTTGATATTTCGCAAGCTTGCCGGTCACCAAAATTGTGTGGCCCTCAAGGGTGGATCCCATACTCACCTTTGGCACATTGTCGAATGCAACACCTGCATCACGGAGAGATTCCACCATCTCAACATTTGATGGGTTCGATAGCCAGCGTTGAATCGAGCCGTACACAGCATCGCCGACACCATCTATCGCATGTAGCTGTTCTTCGGATGCGCCAAGAATTAAGTCAAGGTGCCCAAATTGCTCAGCCAGCTGATCAGCAACAATCGGCCCAACGTGTTTTATGCCTAACGAGGAAAGAACTCGCGCCAGGGTTTGAGACTTGGCCTTGTCCAACTCATAAATCAACTTTGCCGCACTTGTGGCGGAGAACGCATCCATCGAAGTCAAATCATCAAATGTCAGTTTGAAAAGATCTGCGACAGTGCGAACTTTTCCTGAATCAGCCAGAGCAATGACAGTTGTATCGCCGAGTCCTTCAATATCCATGCCGCCACGAGCAGCAAAATAGATGACTTTCTGTTGACTCTGATGTGGGCAATCAAAGTCAACACATCTTGTGTCAGCTTCATCCTCGGACTTAGACAAAACTGATTTCATCGGACATGGACATGTTGTCGGGAATTCCCACGGCTGAGAGTTTTTAGGCCGCTTCGACAGCACAGGTCCGACAACTTCGGGGATGACATCGCCAGCTTTCCGCACAACAACGGTGTCACCAGGGCGCA
>CALBSD010000067.1 GCA_937927625.1 uncultured Actinomycetes bacterium
CGCGGAACTGTGATTCAAGTTGGCTGTATGCGCGGTCGAATGATGGTGGCAATTCACGGCCGCCGTATTCCTTTGGACCGGTGATCCAACCGAAGCCCGCATCGAACTTCTTCTGGCGCCAGAGCTTTGCTTCTGCAGCATTGTCGGCTTCCTGCTGGCGGTCCTTCTCGCGGTAGAAGTTGTCGGAGCCTTCGCCCCAAACGAATGCCTTCTCTACTGGACGGCGTTCAACGTTTGCTTCAAGGAAGGCAAGCGCTTCCTTTTCGAATTCTGCGAGTGTGATGTCAGCCATGTGGTTTCTCCCGTGTGAGATTGATGGAGTTGAGATGTGGATGAGGCACTGGCCAGCCCTCGGGGGGACGGCAACTGCTATCGCTACGGTACCCGCCAACCGATTAGTAGGCGAAGCCGACCCGCCATTGACTAGCGTGACATTTATGGGTCAGCCAGTAGCAGTGCAGCAAAAGTCAGGTGGCACCGCCGCCATCGTGCGATTCGAGACCAACCGGTCCTTGACAGGCATGGGTCACGAGCGCTTTTCCAGCGCTGCCGAGGCCAAGGGCACACGTCCCGCCGCTGTCGTTTCGCGCCGTCTTTTTGAGTCTGGCCAGGTCTCCTGGGTGCATGTCTACGGCAACATCGTGACCGCCGGCCTTGCCGCTGGTGCTTCGCAGTCGGGCCTCGACGCCATTGTTCGCGACATGTACCAGTACTGGAAGCCAGGCATGACCCCTCCGACTCTTGAAGAGTTGTTGGCCAACATGCCTGCCGAAGCAGCACCTGCTGCAGCCGCTGCACCATCGGGTGATGCTGGCGCTGGTCTTGATCCTCGCGTGCCTGCTCACTTGTGGGAGCGCAGCCGTTTGGGCCGCGAGCGCTGGATGGCCAAGCAGGGCTAATTCACCCTTGGGGGTTTAGGCCACCTGAATCCATTCTCGGCTGAGGCCGTAATGGTGGCTCAAATCAGATTCCCATTCGTTGAGCGAATCGGGAAGTTCGATTTCTTCTTTCTCTGCCACTCGCTGAATTTTGAATGCGTCTGACCAATGGTCGGATCTGATGAATGCAATCCATCTGTTTTCCAACTTGAACGCGATGGTGGTGTCGGCAACATTTTCAAAAAATGGCTCGTTGTTCTTCTCGCAGATAATGGTTTCCCGAAGAATCCAAATTTCTGAATTCAGCTGATCTTTCTCGTGGTAGTAGATGTTTCCTCGTCGAAGTGCGCCAGGGGCCTTTTCTGGAGAATCTGAAATGTGCAGCACGGGATAATCATCTAGTTCTCCATCGATGTCGAGAACTTCCATCTCGAAGAACACTCGGATGGATGGACCATCTGTCTCTATACGGACTTCCATCCATGCGAAATCTTCGCTATCAAAATCTTCTCCAGAAATATCCAACCATCGATGGCCAGACAATTTCGCAAGTAGTGATATTTCCGATTGATGCAATGTTTGTCTTGTCTTAATCATGATTATTAATCCTCTACGAAATGTATCTTGTGGGGTCGAATTGAATGTTGAGATCGCTCGCCGGGGTTGATGGTGATGGCAGGAGAACCATCTGATTTACTTGTTGGCCGATATGTGATGTAGGCACCATTCCTAAATGTTGTACGGAAGACACCAGGTTTTATTTCCGTCGTTTTCCCTCCGCGTGAGGCGATCTCAAAAAATTCTTCTGCTGATGCTTGTGGATCTTTGCTCGAGATGCGTCGGACGTTACTGCTGGATCCTGGAGTGCCGTATCGTCCCGCCGAATGTGGTCCAAAACGGTTTTCAAGGGAACGAAAATTAGAACCCAATTGTTCGTTAGATGAGTCAGAGTATCCTCCTCCTCGTCCGCCGCCCATCAGTTGTACCCCGTTTGATAAATGCGCGAGATATCAGTAGAAAATCTCCATATCTCGGTGTGATGAGAGAGTTTTTGATGGAGTGTGTAAGGCAGTTGACCGTAGATGATGACGTGTCTAGGTTCCAGTTGTTGAAGAACTATCTCGGTTCCAGTCTCAAATGTCTTGCGGAGTGATTGGTCTCTTAACAAACCCTGGGTCGAGAGCACGATGGTTCCGCCAGTTGAGAGTCCATCTAGGACGTACTCGAGGTCAGACAAGTGTGCCCATCTGATGCTGGGTGCAACTTGTAGCCCGTGTTGCTGAAAGTAGGCACCGAGGGCTCGGCTGGACCAAGTCGATCGAATCCGATCTTGGAGCGGCATCTCTGTGCAAAGTGAAAAGTCTGGAGTTGTAACTGCAAAGTATGTTGCAAATCGCTCTAATGACTTTTTGGGCGCTTTTAAAAGCGGCAGAAGCTTCGGATCATCTACAAATCCGTGAAGGAGTGTTCTTTGACGCTGGCTAGGCGGTGGTTGCCGGCTAAATGAAGCCATTGCTTCGGGGCAACTTGGAAGTGTTGTGGGTTTGAGGATTGGTATTTGGTAGGGGCCAAATACATCAGTTTGTTGAAACCAGTCTGGCTTCCATGGTGATTGTCTTGTGTTGGTAATTCTCTTGATGTCTGTTGGTTTCATTTTTCCTGTTGTCCGTATGGGTCATATTTTTTTTTTGTTCTCCCCTTTTTTTGTTGCTTGGGCAACTTCTTAAGAGTTGCACAACATGAAATTTCTCGCTCGTGTTTACGTAATTTTTCAGAATTTATTTGACCAAATCCTTCGCACGGTCGGTTTTATTAGACGCTCTGGTGAAGGATGGAGTGCGTCAATTTGCACTTTTTGTGGTCACAGGCCGGCCAAATAAGGGCTTTAGAACATACGAACACCTGTTCGCTATGGTGACCGCGTGGGTCATCTTCTCCTTCCCCAATTAACGGGCACACATGTCTCTGGCGTTGAAACAGGCGCGCAGTTTGCGCAGCGCGTTTCTGCACGTGCCGAAGCAGGTTTTGGTCCAGTGCCTGTTGTTCCGGCGTTGGCCAGTCTTCTTCCGTCATCGGGTCTCGAACGCGGCGGTGTGTATGCGTGCGCTGGCGATGCACCAATGTCGTTGTTGTTCTCTCTTGTTGCTGCGGCAACGGCGCAGGGTTCGTGGTTGGCATTTGTTGATCTGCCGCGCGTGGGTCTCATGGCCGCGCATGAATACGGCGTGGCGTTACAGCGCGTCATGTGTGTCAGCACGGGCGGTCATACACAGTCGTGGTCACATGTTGTGGGTGCGTTGGTCGATGGTCTTGACCTTGTGGTGGTGTCATCACCGGTGTGCTCTGCGGGTGAAGCGCGACGCATTATTGCGCGCGCCAAAGCATCGGGTGCGGTGCTCATCATCTTGGGTAAGCCAGGTCAGTTCTCTCCCGATGTTGTGTTGTCATCGTCCACCACGGAATGGCATTTCAATACGCATGCAGCGTCACGCACCGTGTCAGTGCAGGCGCACGGTCGCCGTGTGTACAACCAGCGTGCACTCACACTGCAGTTGCCCGCAGCACATGGTGCGGTGTCGTTATGACGCGTTCTATCGCGGTGGTGTTTCCGCAATGGCAGCAGCAATACGGTGCGCTGGGTGAACAACATGCCTTCACCATGTTCGAACACGTGGTGCGCAGCATCACTGCTATCTCGCCACTTGTCGAAGTGGAAGAAGTGGGCACGGTGGTGATGGCCGCGCGTGGACCATCGCGCTACTTCGGTGGTGATATTGCCGTTGCGCGCATGTTGCACGACATCTGCAGCGTTGTTGATTCGCCGTGTGGTGTGGGCGTTGCTGATTCTCGTTTTGCGGCAACAGCTGCAGCGCACTTGGCGGTCTCGCGTGGCACGCCGTGCGTTGTCGACACATCTATTGGTCAGCAGTTTCTGTTTGCTTTGCCCGTTGCATCGTTGGCACACGTGGGTGGCATTAGTGCCGACACTGTTGACCTATTGGGTCGTTTGGGTCTGCGTACATGCGAAGCAGTGCATGGTGTGGGTGAGTCTGCACTCATTGATCGCTTCGGTACAGAAGGTAAACATGTGTGGCAGTTGGTGTCGGGCGCAGAGGTGCGTTACTTGGCACCTGGTGCACCGCCATCAGATTTCGCACAACACATCGAGTTTGAATCGCCATTGGCATCGGCAGACCATGTGGTGGCAGCTGCGCGCCCCACGATTGATGCGTTAGTGAATGCCATCGCCGGCCACGGACAACAGTGTGTGCGTTTGTTGGTCACGTGCGAAACCGACCACGCAGAATCAACTTCGCGTATTTGGGGTGAGCCGCGCGGTTTTGGCGCAGCAGCTCTTGCGCAACGTTTGCTGTATCAACTTGACGGTTGGTTGGTGACTGATGAAGCAGACCCCGATGCGCCTACCAGTGGTGTGGTGCGTGTGGAGTTCACGCCGTTAGAAACACGCGAAGTGTTGGTCGTGCAGCCGTTGTTGTGGGGTGGCAACGAAGAAAATACCGAGCGTGCCGCGCGTGCTGCGGCAATGGCATCTGCAGTAGGTGAGCACGTGCAGGTCACGGTCCCGCGATGGGAAGGCGGTCGCGATGTTGCCACTGTGTATTCGCAGATGCCGATTGCGTTGGTGGATATCGCCGATCAATACGCATCAGAACAACGTGTGCACACGGGCACAGGTGTGGCGCGCGACTGGAGCGGGGCAGTGCCGCGACCTTCTCCGTCGTCGATTGCTGTTGTTCCACCCGAAGCGCAGGTGCTCAGTGCTGCAGGTGCACCTGTGGGTGTCACGGGCAGACACGAGTTAGACGCATTGCCGGCGCGTGTTGAAGTAGCGGGGCATTCATATGTGGTGATGCGTACGGCGGGTCCGTGGCCGGTGGAAGAACGATGGTGGGATGCACGCCGCAAACGTCGTCACGTGCGGTTGCAGTTGCTGGTGCGCAATAAACGCGGATCATTGCGGGTGTTTCTGATGGGATTAGAGAATCATCAGTGGCGTCTACTGGCACGCTACGACTAGCCATGCTGTGTCGTTTGTTGTGGTGTGGCACAGTTGATGCGTGCATAACAACGTCGACATCGCTGAGATTCTTGAAGTACTCAGTACGCGTACGCCCGTTGATGAACGAGAGCGTGACTCCATCGAGAAGTTTCTCGCTGATGTTCCGCGTCTTGCAGAGCCATACGACGAAGAGTTAGGTCTTGTGCATGTCACTGCGTCTGCAATTGTGGTGACTGATGCAGGTGACAAAGTCGCACTGCACTTACACAAGCGTTTAGGCATGTGGTTGCAGCCAGGTGGTCATATTGATGCGGGAGAAACTCCGGCACAAGGTGCATTGCGTGAGGCAGAAGAAGAAACAGGTTTGCCGGTGCGTCATGAAGTGGACGGCGGATTGTTTGTGCATGTTGATGTGCATGCAGGTCCGAAGGGGCACACACATCACGATCTTCGTTACGTGATTCGTGCACCAGAAGTGCCCATGAACCCCGGCGAAGGGGAGAGCCCCGATGCACGTTGGTTCACCTGGGACGAAGCTCTCGAGATTGCCGATGTGGGCCTTTTCGGCGGATTACTAGCCACGAAAGCCTTACTGGGTTTGTAATCACCCCTTTTTATACGAACATATGTTCGGTACGCTGGTGGGGTGATTTCGGAAGACCTGGCGGTGCCATACGCAGAACTGCATTGCAGGTCGAACTTTTCATTTCTCGAAGGTGCGGCCCACCCTGAAGAGCTGGCCGAGGTTGCCTCATCTCTGGGCTTGGGCGCATTAGCCATTACCGACCGCAATGGTTTGTACGGCATTGTTCGTTTTGCAGAAGCGGCGCGTGCAGTGAATCTGCCCACGGTGTTTGGTGTGGAACTCGATTGTGGCAACGCCGGAGAAATTGTGTTGTTGTCGCGCGGTGCTGGCGGATACGCACGCATGGCACGCGCCATTAGTGAAGGACAAATGGCCGGCAGTAAAGGTGCGCCAGTGTTCACCATGCATGGTGTCGCCGAAGCAGTGCAGCAACAGTGCGTGGTGTTGTCGGGTGGCAGTAACGGCGCTGTGGTGCGCGCGTTGGTGCAACATGGTCCCACTGCGGCAGAACATGTGTTGCGCCAGTTGTCCGATGGCTTCGGCGCGCACAACGTGCTGGTGGAACTGTGGGATCACGGTGACCCGATTGATGCAGTACGTAACGATCAGCTAGTGCAGTTAGCTGCACGACTCGATTTGGAATGTGTCGCCACCAACAACGTGGCGTATGCCGTGCCATCGCAGCATCGTTTAGCCACCGCAATGGCAGCTGTGCGCAACAGGTGTGATCTCGACGACATCGATCACTTGCTTCCTCCTGCTGCTACGGCGTACTTGCGTTCGGGCATAGAGATGGAGCGTCGTTTTGCGCGATACCCCGGCGTGGTGCAACGCGCAGCAGAGATCGCAAAAGAGATTGCCTTCGACCTCGCGTTGGTGGCACCAAAGCTTCCGCCATTTCCGTGTCCTGATGGGCTGAACGAAATGGAGTTTCTTCGGCGACTCGTCACACGCGGAGCAGAACATCGTTATGGCGCACAGCCAGTAGACGGCGGGGAAGATTTATCGTTGCGTGCACGTGCGTGGCGCACCATCGAACATGAACTCGCCATTATCGAAACGCTTGGTTTTGCTGGTTATTTCCTTGTGGTGTGGGACATTGTGCGCTTCTGTGAAGAGCAAGGCATTT
This sequence comes from uncultured Actinomycetes bacterium, assembly GCA_937927625.1. Classification (GTDB taxonomy): domain Bacteria; phylum Actinomycetota; class Acidimicrobiia; order Acidimicrobiales; family Ilumatobacteraceae; genus UBA2093. The sequence goes on from CALBSD010000067.1 coordinate 6,615, forward strand.
TGTGTCAGGGCAGAGGCAGTGCTGCAAACAGTGCGGTGTGTTATTCCTTGGGCATCACAAAAGCCGATGCAGTGTCGCTGGGTTTGTTGTTTGAACGTTTCTTGTCGCCCGAACGTGATGGACCACCCGACATCGACATTGACATTGAAAGTGGTCGCCGCGAAGAAGTGATTCAGTACGTGTATCAACGGCATGGTCGTTTGCATGCAGCGCAGGTGGCCAATGTGATTACGTACAGGTCTCGATCTGCAGTGCGCGATATGGCGCGTGCGTTAGGTCATACACCTGCGCAGCAAGACTCGTGGAGCAAGCAAGTTGATGCGTGGGGCAGTGTTGCTGTCACGGCCACACAACGTGAGCACGACATTGAACCCATGGTGTTAGAGATGGCAGCCGAAGTGGAAAACATGCCACGACACCTAGGCATTCACTCTGGTGGCATGGTGATGTGCGACAGACCAATTGTTGAAGTGTGTCCAGTGGAATGGGCGCGCATGGAAAACCGCAGTGTGTTGCAGTGGGATAAAGACGATTGCGCCGCCATTGGTCTCGTGAAGTTCGACCTGCTGGGTCTTGGCATGTTGTCAGCGTTGTCGAATGCGGTGGCGCTTATTAAAGAGCATCGTGGATACGGATTAGATCTTGCAACAATCCCGCAAGAAGATGATGTGTACGCCATGTTGTGTCGCGCCGACACGGTTGGTGTGTTTCAGGTGGAGTCGCGCGCACAAATGTCCACGTTGCCGCGTCTCAAGCCGCGACGTTTCTACGACCTTGTGGTGGAGATCGCGCTTATTCGTCCCGGGCCTATTCAAGGCGGGTCCGTGCATCCGTACATTCGGCGTCGTAACGGTGAAGAACCCATCACGTATCTGCATCCGTTATTGGAAAACGCATTAGCCAAAACATTGGGCGTGCCGTTGTTTCAAGAACAGCTCATGCAGATGGCAATCGATGTTGCAGGCTTCACCGCTAACGAAGCAGACCAACTGCGACAAGCAATGGGTTCCAAGCGATCCATGATGCGCATGCAGCGGCTGAAAGAGCGTTTGTACGCCGGCATGGCGGCGCGTGGCATCACTGGCCCGATTGCAGATGAGATCTTCGACAAGATGGCGGCGTTTGCTAGCTACGGCTTTCCTGAAAGCCACTCCGTGAGTTTCGCCTACTTGGTGTATTCATCGTCGTACATCAAGTTGCATGAACCCGCAGTGTTCTGCGCGGCGTTGTTGAACGCACAGCCCATGGGTTTCTGGTCGCCTCACACATTGGTGCGTGATGCGCGACGACATGGCGTGGTGGTGCATACGCCCGACATCAATGCATCGGCAGATATCGCCACGTTGGAAGAGTGCGCGGACTCTGTTGGCGGTCTTGCCGTGCGTTTAGGTATTGGTTCAGTGCGTGGTGTGGGTTCTGCGGTGGCGCGTCTTGTCGCAGAGGGACGTCCCTATGAATCATTAGAAGATCTTGCGCGTCGTGTGCCGCAGCTATCGCGCAAACAAATGGAAGCAATGGCAACCGCTGGTGCGTTCACACATAGTTTCGGTGACGACCGCCGACACACATTGTGGGAAGCGGGTGCACACGGCAACAACGGTGAACACCTGCAGGGCATGTTGGGCCTGAACTCACGCCCCACGTTGCCGGGCATGGAACCAGTGGAAGAAGCGATTGCTGACTTGTGGGCGACTGGTATTTCTCCTGATGGTCACCCCACGGTGTTCTTGCGTGAACAACTTGACGCGAAGGGTGTGCGTACTGCAGATGCATTGCCGCATGTGCCGCATAAAGACCGCGTGATGGTGGCGGGCATTGTTACTCACCGTCAACGCCCGATGAGTGCGCGCGGTGCCACTTTCATCAGCTTGGAAGATGAAACAGGGCTCATCAATGTGGTGTGTTCCAAAGGGTGTTGGGCGCGACATCGCGCAGTGGCACGTGATGCTTCTGCGCTATTGGTACGCGGGCGAGTGGAGTCTGCCAATGGCGCCATCAATGTGGTGGCCGAACAGATTTCGCCGTTGTTCACGCCAGCGGCAGTGCCGAGTCGCGATTTCCGTTAAGAAGCAGATTTAACTGCTGTGTTCAATTTCGAATGGCACAGCAGGAATGCCGTCATTCACGATGATGTGAAGAAATGATGCAATGTCGCGCGGAGTGAACTTGTCATCGCCGTCGTAAGCCAGCATGTCTGCGATGCTCCACCAACGATGTTCATGAAGGTTCTCTGCACGCAGTTCTTCTTCAGTGAATGACGGATTCGGTTCAAATCGCTCCGTGCGCACCATGTACACCGTTTCTGTTTGGCCACGCCATTCCACGCCATCGGTATCAATCAGTTGAAAGTGATGAGTGCGATTCCACACTGGCGCACCAATGGTTGCACCGACTAAGCCAGTTTCTTCCAACAGTTCACGATGCAAGGCAGTCATGTGGTCTTCGCCTTCATCGATGCCACCACCAGGAAGTACCCAGAACGCGCCATGCTCAAAAACCAAGCGCACCATCAGAACATGGTTGTCGGCATCCATCACTAGCCCTCGGACTGCGGGGCGAAGGCGGGGAGAACTCATTCGCTTGGCGTATCGCCGAGACCATCGTTAAAGACGCGGTACATCTCGTAGATCTCTTTGCACTTGCCGCACATCGGCACTTGCTTTGGGTCGCGAGACGGAACCCACACATGTCCACACAAGGCTTCGATGGGTGTTCCGTTAATGCGAGCCTCAAGAACTTTTGCCGCAGCATTCTCGCCGGGTTCGGTCTTCACGATGTGGGCAACAATCGGCTCGCCTGTTTCCGTCACCTCTTCGGTGTCGGGACGTACTTCTGCGGGGCGAGTCTTGAGTGGCGTTGCCATGCCCAACAGTCAACCACTCCAAACCGCTGTCGTACAGTGTCTGACGCATGACAATTCTTGTAGACGAATGCCGATGGGCGCACCGGGACCATGTGTGGTGCCACATGGTGAGCGACACGTCGTTGCAAGAACTGCACGAATTTGCTGAAAGCTTGGGAATTCCGCCGCGTGGGTTTCACGGTGATCATTACGACTTGCCGCAGTACATGCGCGACAAGGCAGTGCAAATGGGCGCAGAGCCTGTCACCAGTAAAGAACTGGTTCGTCGACTCGGCTCTGCTGGTTTGCGATTGACGGCGTCACAACGTCGTGCGTACAAGCACGGCGAGGTGTTGAAGTAACACCTAGAGACACGACGTGGCCTCTGGCCAAGGGTCGGGTACGCCAGCCAAAGTGCGTGGGCAATACAAACCGCCGGTACCGATGACGGCCCAATCGAAGAGTCGAATACCGGCCGCTGCGAGAGTCTTGGTGCAGATGTGTAGCAAGGGAATGTCTGCGGGAACGACAGGGATGCCGCGTCGACTGCTGACGAGGACGACCGATGTTGTGGAGGGCATCTCTGAGCAATGTGTGACGACGGCATGAATGCTGCGAGACGTCAGCGGCGGAATGCGAAACATCGCCAAACCTCGGCGATGTGAATCGAGAAGAAGTGCAACAGTGGACTCCGCACGTGGACGTTGTATCGCCATGCTCGTTACGCCAAGAGCTTCGACAAACGTATTGATGGGATCAATGAAAGGACGAGGAATATCGATGAGTGATGCGTTCAGCATGTGTTCTCCACAGAATTGCAAAGTGTGAGGCAAAGATTCCGAGACCGGAATAGTGCAATGCAGGGAAGTGACGACGACTGTATGTGCGAGGTGTGTCGGCTAGCGCCAACGGGGCTTCAACATCACGTAACCCAGTGCGGCACCAGTCAGAGCACCGCCTAAGTGGCCGCCAATGGAAATGCCAGGAATCGCAAAGGTGATGACAAGGTTGAGAATCAACGTGGTGCCGATGCCTGTACGGAATGGATTCACGCCGCGCTGATGCAGTCCCACTGCGGCCGCTGCCATTAAACCGAACACTGCGCCTGATGCGCCACCAGTGAGCGCATTGGGTTCAAGAAGTAACGCGCCGATTGCTCCGCCGATCATGCAAATGAAATACAGAGATGTAAATCGAGCGCGACCCATTGCTGGTTCAAGCAGCTGGCCTAACTGCCACAGCAAGAACATATTCATGCCCACATGCAAAACACTAAAGTGCAAGAAGCCTGAGGTGATGATGCGGTAGTACTCGCCGTTGTCGATGAAGCTCTTCGCTAGGCCGAGGTCATAGTCGTGATGTCCGGCAACGGTCCACAGGTACATCACAAAGTTGATTGCAATGATGGTGCGCGTCACTAAAACGTTTTGCGATGTATTCCAATACTTCGCGCGAGTTGCTGCACTGGGTCGTGCGCTGCGAACACAATCGGCGCAATGTGAACCAACAGGTGCGGGAGTGAGGCAGTCGTTGCATGCTGGGCGTTCGCACCGTGTGCAGTGACGACCTGTTGCAACTTCCGGATGGCGAGTACAGAACTCAATCGGTGGCGGAAGATTCGTCACGATTGCAGTGTAGGTGTGCGAAGGTCGTCGCGATTATCGGTGTGGTGCTGCTTCGGCACTTGCGCGGTTTGCAACGTACCAATCCACTGTGCGGCGCAGGCCTTCAGAGAAATCCATACCTGCTGTCCATCCGAGCAATTCGGCTGCGCGTGCAGGGTCAATGCGGCGGCGCGGCTGACCATCTGGCTTTGTTGCATCCCACACCAGCGTTCCGGTGAAGCCAGTGACCTTTGCAATGGTCTCTGCAGTTTCGCGAATAGTGATCTCACGATCGGAACCCAAGTTGATGGGCTCAACACCTTCATGAATTTCTGCAGCCAACACAATCGCTGCTGCTGCATCTTCGACGTACAAGTATTCGCGGCTTGCAGAACCAGTGCCCCACACGTCGATGTGATCTGCTCCGGCTTCCTTTGCTTCCACGCACTTCTTAATGAGTGCAGGAATCACGTGCGAGACCGACTCATGGAACTTGTCGCCAGGACCATAGAGATTTGTCGGAATGAGATAGGCGAACTTTTGGCCGTACTGCTGAGCGTTCACCTGTGCGTGCACGAGGTGCGCCTTCTTGGCAATGCCATACGGTGCGTTGGTCTCTTCGGGGTATCCATCCCAGAAGCTCTCTTCCTTGAAGGGAACAGGGGTGAACTTGGGGTACGAACACACGGTGCCGAGCAGAACAGTCTTTTCGGTGCCAGCCGCACGAGCAGCTTCGATGATGTGCGTGCCCATCATGAGGTTGTCGAGGTACAAACGAGCGGGGTCAATGAGGTTGTAGCCAATGCCGCCGACGCGAGCAGCCAAATGAATGATGTGGCTGGGCTTGTGCTTTGCCAGCATCGCATCGGCCACGCCGGGGATGGTGAGGTCATATTCGTCATGGGTGGGGGCGACCACATCGGCGCCCTTGCTGGCCAAAAGGCCCACCACAACACGGCCAAGGAAGCCATTTCCGCCCGTGACGAGCACCCGTCGACCTGTCCAGAATTCCGCCATAGGTGCCATCGTAGGACGCGAGCAGACAGAATGAAGGGGTGCGCGTCGCCTACACCCTCGAACAGTGCTGGCACCGCGTGCCTGGAGGCACCGGAATTTCCGCCATTGAGGTGGCCAAAGAGTTGCGCCATATAGATGGTCTCGACCTCTTGGGGGTCGCTGGGCGCCACCGCCGTCCGCCCACCGAAGGTTTCCTGCCACCCGTCAAGGTTGCGGCCTTGCCATTGGGCGGACCTGCTCTCTATGAGATGTGGACACGGTTCAACTGGCCGAAGGTTGAGTCGGTGATTGACGATGTCGACATCGTGCACGCCACATCCATCATTCCTGCGGCAACGGATCGTCCGTTAGTCGTCACCGTGCACGACCTTGCGTTCATCCGCCACCCAGAGTTCTTTACGTCGCATGGCAACAAAGTGTTCGCACGCAGCATGCGCATCTTGCAAAACCGCGCCTCGTTGTTGTTGTGCTCTTCAATGTCGACATACCGCGATTGTTTGTATGCAGGTTTTGAAGAATGGCGTTTGCGTCATGTTCCTCTCGGCGTGACAACACACGTAATTACGGATGCAGACCGTTCACGAGTGCGCGATGCGTATTCGTTGCCTGATGAATTTGTTTTGTTTGTCGGAACGCTGGAGCCTCGCAAGAATTTGGCGCGACTGATTGAGGCGTTGTCATCCATGGATGATGCACCGCCGCTTGTTGTCGTCGGAATGGAAGGGTGGGGCGATGCGGCTCCACTTTCGGGTCACGATGTGCGCTTCACCGGTTTTGTTCCATCAGAAGACCTGCCTGCGTTGTACAGCCTCTGCAGTGTCTTTGCGTTTCCTTCCATCATGGAGGGGTACGGCTTGCCTGTCATCGAAGCAATGGCGCATGGTGCGCCAGTCGTGACATCGCGCGGCACATCCACTGAAGAAGTGGCAGGTGGGGCAGCAGTGCTCGTGGATCCTCTGGACGTCTCATCAATCGCCTCCGGTGTGCGTGAAGCTTTGGCATCTCGTGATGATTGGTCATCGCGCAGTCGTGACCGTGCGGCACAAGTTCCGTGGTCGGAAACTGCTCGCTTGACTTTTGCTGCTTATTCCGAACTGGTGGATGAAGCATGAGCAAAACACGTGTGGCTATGAACTTGCTGTGGTGTGTGCCAGGCGTTGGCGGCAGTGAGGAATATCTCGTACGTCAACTATTGGGTCTTGCAGAGATCGAACATCCTTACGAAATAGAAGTATTTGCACCGCTGGGGTTCTCGCAACGCCAGCCAAAGATTGCGTCGTTGTATTCCGTGCATGAAGCATCAAATGATTGCTCGCAACGAGCAAGGCGAATTCTTCTCGAGCACACATGGCTTGCGCGCAAGACTCGCGACTTCGGCCTGGTTCATCATGGTGGTGGCACTGTGCCGCGTCGTGGAAACAAGAGCACTGTGCTCACTATTCACGACATTCAGTGGATTGATTATCCCCACTATGTATCGCCCGTAAAACTGCGCTACTTGCGTCGAGTTGTTCCATCTTCTGTTCGGCGTGCAACACGTGTCGTTGTTCCTTCGCGTTTTGTTGCAGATTCGCTGACGAAATCATTTGCAACAGCACCGAAGAAGATTGGCGTCGTTCGCCATGGGCTTGAAAGTGATTTGAGCTCAGTAGCGACGGATGAAGCCACACTGCGAGCCAAGTTCCATCTCGGTGCAGGTCCAGTGCTTGTCTTCCCGGCAATTACGCACCCACATAAGAACCATCTGTTCTTGTTGGGCCTTCTGGCACATGCTGCTGGGTCATGGGCAGACCCAACTTTGCGCATTGTGTTTGCAGGTTCGGAAGGTTCGCATCATGCGCAAGTGCTTTCGTTTATTGCTGAAAATGGTTTGTCTTCGCGAGTCGTCATGCCAGGTCGCGTTTCCAACGAAGATCGCAATGGCTTGTTGAAGATGGCCGACGCGATGGTGTTCCCCAGCGAGTATGAAGGCTTCGGGGCACCTGTCATTGAGGCGATGCGAATGGGTGCGCCGATTATCAGTAGTGATCGCGCGAGTCTTCCTGGGGTCATTGGTGATGCAGGACTAGTACTCCCGCTCACTGTTGATGCGTGGGCTAACGCATTAGATGTGGTTCGCGCTCGTCGAGACGAACTTATTGCGCTCGGTTACTCACGGTCACAACTCTTCACCGCATCATTGTCGGCAACCGACTTGGTAGAGCAGTACCGCATCGCATTGAATGGACAGCAATGAGTCGCCCCATTGTTGTTCTTGTGCCGCACTTCGCACCTGACACTGCACCAACTGGCGAAGTGATTACTCGCATCGTGGATGAATTCATCACAGCAGGTCGTCGTATTCATGTTGTGACGGCATTGCCGTGGTATCGCACACATGCCATCGAAGAAGGATGGACAGGTCGTCTTGTTCGTCGTGAGCGCACGGAGTGGGGCTCCATCATTCGTGTCCACCCGTTTCCTGGCAAGAGCAAGAAGAATCTCTTGCGTCGTGCAGTGGGTTTTGCCGGCTTCAGTGCCATCGCAGGTGTCTGCACTTTGTTCGCAGGCGGAATTCATCGTCGTCCTGCGGCTATCATTTCGATGTCGCCACCACTCACATTGGGTCTCACCGGTTGGCTTGCTGCACGCATGCGTTTCACAACTGCCATTTTCAATATTCAAGATGTGTTTCCTGATGCGGCCATCGAAACTGGCGCAATTACAAACACCCGCATCATTGCTGCTGCGCGTTGGCTTGAGCGCGTGAGTTATCAACGGTCTGATGCCGTTGTGGTGTTGTCCGATGATCTTCGCGCCAATGTTGTTGCCAAAGTGTCTCCGCAACACGCCGACAAGGTGAAAGTAATTCCCAACTTCGTTGATGCTGACCGCATTGTTCCGATGGATCGAATGACCGCGTACCGAACTGAGCTGAACATCGGCGATGAACTCGTAGTGATGTACGCCGGCAATGTTGGCTACTCACAATCACTCACCATGTTGTTGTATGCGGCGAAGAAAATACCCGATGTCACCTTTGTGATTAATGGTGACGGCGCCGCACGTGCAGATCTTGAAGCACAGGCTGCAGGTCTTGCCAATATTCGCTTCGCTGGTTACCAACCACGTGATCGTGTCGGAGAAGTGCTTGCTTCTGGCGACATTCACGTTGTGCCTCTGCGAACTGGCCTCGGAGCTGTCAGCGTTCCGTCCAAGACGTACAGCATCTTGGCGGCTGCACGGCCGGTGGTCGCGGCGATTGACGCAGGTACAGAAGTCACTCGCATTCTTGAACACAGTGGTGCCGGTATATCCGTTGCGCCCGACAACGAAGAACTCTTTACCTCGGCTCTTCAATCAATGGTGGCAAACATGGATTCAGCACGGGCACAAGGGATTTCAGGTCGTCAGTGGGTGGAAACCCATGTCTCTCCAACTGCAGTTGCTCAGTCGTATCTGTCATTAATTGCTGATATCGGTGTGTGAACGCCTCGGACTAGTCCGTAGCGAGTAGCCTTTCCTACTCGTGGCTAGTGGTTCATCAGCAAAAAAAGTCGCCCGTCTCGCTCAAAAGAGCAAGGGCAAAAAAGTGCGCTTTCAGGGCGGCACCCTTTTCCCATCCGTTATGGCGGTCGTCATCGTTCTCGGTATTGGCCTTGTGGCTTATGCGCGTCAATCTGCGCCAAGCAAGAACACGCCTCCCACAATCAATGATCACTGGCACATCTCGTACGGCTTCTATAAGTGCAATGGCTTCTTGAATGACCTCACAGGCACTCTTGAGAATCCTGTGTCGCCTGCATTTCAGAAGTACAACATTCACAGCCATGACGACGGCGTTATCCACTGGCACCCATCGGCGCTTGCCACAGGTTCTCGTGCACGTCTCGGATTGTTCCTCGAGTCGTACAACATCAAGGTTGACACCAAGGGCATCACGTTCCCTGCAAATCAGAACAACGGCGAGTCGTACAAGACATCCGATCTGAAGTGCAAAGACTCCACCGGCAAAATGGTGGACGCTCAAGTGCAAGTCCTTGTCTGGGATCAGTACGACAAGCCTGATTCAAAGAAGAAGTTCATTACTGACTTCAACAACATTCGATTCTCAAAGGATGGCATGGCGGTCACTATCGCCATTGCAGCACCGGGCGTAGATATTCCGATGCCGAAGTCGGCTTCAAACTTGCCTGAGCTTGGTGCAGCCGACTCCGGTAAGGCAACCACGACAACTGTGAAGGGTGCAACCACCACCACTGTCAAGGGTGCAACCACCACTACGGCAGGCTGATGCACGCGGTTGTTCTTGTCGGTGGGTTCGGCACTCGTCTGAGGCCGCTCACTCTCAGCACGCCAAAGCCGCTCTTGCCCATTGCAAACGTTCGCCAACTTGAACATCTGATTTCGCATCTCAGTACTGCGGGTATCACCAAAGTTGTTTTGGCATTGGGCTTTAAACCGGAGCCTTTCTTTGAAGCGTTTCCCGACGGCACATGTGCTGGTGTTCAACTTCATTACGCCGTTGAACCAGAACCGCTTGATACAGCTGGTGCAATCGCATTTGCTGCACGCGATGCCGGAATCTCTGACACCTTCGTCGTAATGAACGGCGACATTCTGTGTGATGTTGATGTTGCGTCGCTTGTTGCGTTCCATAAAGAACACGGTGCAGAAGGAACTCTGCACCTCACCCCAGTTGATGACCCGTCGCAATATGGAGTCGTAGAAACAAATGCAGACGGCTGGGTGGAGCGCTTTGTGGAGAAGCCAGCGCCGGGCGAGTCAGCCAGCAACGTAGTGAATGCCGGAACATATGTCCTTGAACCTTCAGTGATTGAACGCATTCCAGAGAATCAGAAGGTCTCAATCGAGCGAGTCGTCTTCCCAGCCATGGTTGCTGACGGCACTCTGACAGCGATGCCAACTGAGGATTACTGGATTGATACAGGTCGCCCTGACACATATCTCAAGGCAAACCTCGATCTCATTGACGGAACACGTCCCATCATCCTTTCGTCTGTCGGAACACATGCACACATTGATGCGTCTGCTTCCATTACCCGCAGTGTGATTGGCGAGGGTTGCACAATTGGTGCTGGCTGTGTTGTTGTCGATTCAGTCCTCTTACCAGGCGCAGTTCTTGGGGAGCGCGTGCGTCTTGAGCGCACAATGGTGATGGGTAGCGTTTCTAGCGAGTCATCGTTGACAGATTGCGTGATTGGTGCTGATGTGGTGGTGGCTTCTGGTTCGCAACTAGTGAGCACACGTATTCCTGATCCGGAACAGAAGGCCTAATGACCACTACCCGCAAAATCATGATCTGTGGTGGTGCAGGGTTTATTGGTTCGTATCTCGTCGATCGCTTCATGGCCGAGGGTCATGAGGTTGATGTTGTTGATGATCTTTCTTCTGGCTCCTTGACAAATCTTGCAGAAGCGAGAAATGCTTCGGGTCGATTTAAGTTTCAGAACATCTCCGTTCTGTCGTCAGAGTTTGCGGAATTAGTCGCGCTGCGACGTCCTTCTGTCATTGTGAACTTGGCAGTCTTTTCTCCCTCACAAGGGCATCTCGCCGGAGCAATGGCCTCGTTGCAGTCATCAGTTGCTGTGTTGGAAGCTGCTCGTCTCGCAGGTGTCTCAAAAGTGATTACTGGTATTCCAGCTGCGCTGCTGTATGGAGAAGTTGCTGCGCGAGATCTTCCAATTAAGGAAGGTCACATCAATGACTCACGCATTAGTGAGGAAGTGATTGCTCGTGCGGCATCCGACATCCATAGCGTCTATCGCGACCGCCACGGCGTGGAGTTCACAGTCCTTGCAATGGCAAATGTGTACGGTGCTCGCCAACGTGCTGAAGACGGTGTAGTCGCTGCATTCGCTGATGCGCTTGCAAATGGCCGAGCACCCATCGTGCACGGAACAGGTAAGCAAGTGCGCGACTTCGTTCATGTCGATGACACGGTGGATGCAATTGCGCGTTCGCTAGATCGCGCTGGTGGCCTTGTCATCAATGTGGGCACTGGTGTCGCAACGAGCATTGCTGATCTATGGGCAGTGATGGGCGGTGCATCGTCACCAGTTCCACGCACTTCGGCATCACGACCAAACGATGTTGTACGTCTGTCGTTGTCGCCCGTGCGTGCACGTATCCAGCTTGGCTGGTCTCCCTTCACGCCATTGGCTGAAGGTCTCGCCACCCTGCGTTAACGAAACAGGTCTTCGCTCGGTGGGCGAACAATCTCGCTCATCGAGGAATCACGGAACCATGAAGGGTCCGCACCGCGAACGATTGCAACGGGAATGCCTTCCGACTTACCCATGACAAGTTCGGCAGCCGATGCAAGTTCGTCGGCAACACACACTTCGGTCACTTGCATCACCCGCCCAAGAGCATCTTCGGTGCCACGAAGGTCGACAACTGCAGCAATTCCTGCAACTCCGATGGCTACGTCGGTGAGTCCCTTGCGCCATGGACGGCCAAAGGTGTCAGAGATGATGACACCCACGGAAACACCCAGTTTTGCTTTCACGATGTCGCGAATACGACGTGCTGACCGATCACTATCGAGCGGAAGAAGTGCGGCATAACCACGTTCGACATTGGAGAGGTCAATGCCACTGTTTGCACAGACAAATCCATGTTTTGTTTCAGTGATGATGAGATCGCCGCGACGACGTACAACGCGTACCGCTTCATCTTCAACAAGTTGTTTGTGCGAGAGCGGATCATCGGCATCAATCGCAACGAGACGATTCTCTGCTTTTGAAATAATCTTCTGCGTCACGACAAGAACGTCATTGTCGCGCAGTGGTCCATTGGGCTCGCTGCCACACGCTTCAACGATGACATCGCCGATCTGCATCCCTGGAGTTATTTCTCCGATGCCTTCAACGCTCCATGCCATTAAGCGGGCCATGTGATGCCTCCTTGTTGTGGTGTTGCTTGCACGGTGATGCGCGCAAGAGCCGCGGCGACGCCGGGCTTTGACATGATGGTGTCTGTTACGACGCAACGAACGCCTTCACGCTCTACTGCATCTGCAAGATGTGCATCTTGTTCGTCGATAACCAATGTTGCTGCAGTGGGTGCGTACATGCGTGCAACGCCAACAACAGTTGGTTCGTGACCAAGCTCGACCAACATGCGGTCAGCTGGGCCTTTTAGCGCGGCGCCCGCAACGATGGGGGAGACCGCCACAATGTCATTGCGCCGCGAACGAAGAGCTTCTTCCACTCCAGGTATTGCACGAATTGGTCCAATCGAGACGATCGGATTCGAAGGTGCAATGACAATCGTTGATGCATTGGTGAGAACTGTGGGGTCAATAAATGTTGCTACTTCTGCGCCAACAAATTCAATGCCAGTGACGGGCACGGAATGGCGCAACTTCACGAAGTACTCTTGGAATGAAACCGCACCGTCTTTGAGGTGCACCATGGTGCGCACAGGCTGATTGGACATCGGGATGATCGACAACGACAATCCAAAGGCACGGCGCACTTCGTCAGTCACTTGCGCCAAGGTGGCACCTTCGCGAAGACGTGCAGTGCGGTAGAAGTGAGTTGCAAGGTCTTGGTCGCCGAGGTTGAACCATCGCGGTGCAGCAGCGGAACCTTCGGGACGGACATTTTCGAAGCGCTCAAGGGACTCCATCGCACGCCACGTTTCGTTTCTCAATCCCCAGCCACGTTCTGGATCAATAGCTTCGGCCAACGTGTATGTCACGGTGTCAATATCGGGCGAGATTGATAGTCCGTGAAGTTCGGTGTCGTCGCCAGTGTTGACAACCGTCACAACCTCTGAGGGGTCGACAGCCTGGATTAGGCCCGAAAGAAACCGTGCAGCACCAACGCCACCAGCCAAAACCAAGATCATGGTGCAAGCGTAGGGGGTTGCGATGCGGTGAGGTTCACCTGTTTCGTATAGGCCACGGTGGTACCGTCAACAGGTCCATTCACTCAGTAAGAGGTCTTTCCGATGCCACGCGCTTTCATCACCGGAATCACAGGTCAAGACGGCCAACACCTAGCCGAATTCCTTCATGCCAAGGGTTATCAGGTCTTTGGCATGCTCAAGGGGCAGAACAACCCTCGGGCGCTTCAAATTCGTGATGAGTTTCCATATGTCGAACTTGTCCCGGGGGACCTGGCCGATCTCACCAGCTTGAGGACGGCTCTTGAATACGTGCAGCCCGATGAGGTGTACAACCTCGGCGCAATTTCGTTCGTTGCTATTTCTTTCGG
>CALBSD010000068.1 GCA_937927625.1 uncultured Actinomycetes bacterium
TCTGCATGGCCCATCGTGAGTTTGCTCATTGTGCTGCTCGCAGGCATTGCCCTTCTTGCCAACCGTCTTGCCCGACAGAGGTGGCGCGCCGTTGTCGTCTACCCCATCGCAGCTGTTGTGTTTTTGCCCACTTTGTTTGTGTTCTTCACATATCTCACGCGATTACTTCCAACGAATCTGTAACCACTCGTTGAATTTCGGCTCATTCGCCTACCATCAATGACGTGAACAACCCCCAGCACGACCCAGTGAGAGCTCGTCGCGAACGAGTCGCACATCTCAACTTGCTCGCTAACCGCATTGGTTATCTCTTCTTCGCTCTCGCCATCAGTTGCTTCGTCATGGCGTGGGTCATTGGCTTTAAAGGCCCACTTGTCACCATCGTGGTCGCCAGCATCTTTATTGGTTCCATGCTTCTTGCTCCTTCCATCATCATCGGTCATGCGGTGAAGGCAGCAGAGCGCGAAGACATCGAGAACGGCATCTAGGCACGTGACCACCGACCGTCGCCGCCAAATACTTGACGCATCACTCAAGGCTTTTTCAGTTGCGGGCTATCACGCAACTTCTATGAACGGCATTGCTGATTCACTCAACATCACCAAGCCCGTCGTATATCAATACTTTGACTCCAAGCGTGCTCTGTATCTCGAGCTCATGAAAGATGTGGGCGAGTCATTGCTTCGCAGCGTGACCACATCTATTTCCGCCACCGGCGAACCGCGTGAACAGGTAGAGCAAGGCATGATTGCCTACTTCACATGGGTGGACAACAACCGCGATGCATTCGCGTTGTTGTTCGAAAGTTCTGCACGCGTTGATGATGAATTTGAAGACATCATCAGCGAATTCGAAGAAGGTGCTGCTCGTGCCATCGCACCGTTCATCGCCATTGAAAAAGCCGATGTGTACACATTCGCCATCGGCATTGTGGGAATGGCCGAGGCGGTGAGCCGCCAGGTCATCAAGTCGGGTCGTGCGTTTCAGCCTGAAACATTGGGCCATGACCTTGCTGTCATGGCATGGGGCGGCCTTCGCTCCATTGGCCAGCACTAGAATTGCCTCATGCCGAATCCCGGAGAGCATCACCCAGCGTTCGAAGAATATTGCGAATGCATCTTTGAACTTCGTGAAGACAATCTGGATGTCATTCAGGCTCGCATCGCTGAGCGACTTCGTGTGTCTCGACCTTCTGTTTCCGAGATGATCAAGCGCCTCACCGAAGAGCGCCTCATTGTTGTCACCGACGGTCACATCACCCTCACCGACGATGGTGAAGAGCTCGCACAACGCGTGGTGCGTCGTCACCGTTTGGCAGAACGCTTTATGACCGACATTCTTGGTCTCTCATGGGCACTTGCGCACCGCGAAGCTGGCCGCTGGGAACATGTGATGTCTGATGCAGTGGAAGATGCAATGCGCATCAAGTTGGGCAACCCCACAACCTGCCCACACGGCAACCCCATTCCTGGTTCAGGCTATGTTGCGCCTGTTTCCGTCAAGTTGGAGACGCTGAAGGTGGGTCAGTCGTTCATCGTGTCGCGCATTCCTGAAGAGCTCGAGTTCTCCCCCGGAATGTTGGAGTTCCTTGAGAAGACAAACCTCATGCCTGGCATGAGTGGTGTAATCGGCGCCACAACCGCAGCAGGCGACATGACAGTTAGTGTGCACGGCACAGACATCACTGTCGAGAAGTTCGCTACCGAGCGCATTCTTGTCACGGTCTAAAACATCTCACACACATCGGAGCCCCACGATGAAGAACTCAACACGCATCCTTGCCATCGGACTCGTCGCTGTCTCACTCAGTTCATGCTCCACCCAAATTCTGACTGCCAACACCACGCTGCCTGGTCCAACAACCACCTCAACCGTTCCGGTTCCTTCGGGCACATCTGTTGAGTTGTTGGAACAACTGAACACTGTGGTGCAAGGACTTGGTCAAGCAGTTGTTGATGGTGACAGGGAAACAATGAATCACAAAATGGCGCAGACCGATGCCATCTGGAAAGTGTTAGAGCCACAGATTCGTGAATCCGGTGTTGATCTTGTTGAAGACGTTCAGCGCATCGTGAACTTTGTGCACACCGCCGTTACACGCAAGCGTCCTGCAGAAGCAGATAAGGCCGGTCGTTTCCTTTCGCTAATTCTGGAAACAGCGCCCGCACTTCTGAAGTAATTTGCACTCAGTTTTCTAACCGAACCTATTGTAGGACTTTAGAATTCGGCTCATTTTTTCTTGAGTCACAGATGACCTATTCGGTGATGAAACACTATGCAAATGAAGAAGATTTTCTTAAGAACTGCTCTAGTCGGAACTCTCCTGTTATTTGCTGGATGCGGAAGTTCGGCATCTAATTCTGATGGCGGTACCAGCCCCAATTACGACTCTGGAAACGATTCCAGTTACGACTCCGGTTCTGGTTCTGGCAGCGATTCAAATTACGGATACACCGCAGAAATTGAGAATAACTTTGTGAGTAGCTGCAGTAGCAATGGCGGCTCTTATAGCCAATGTTCGTGCATGTACAACTACATTAGAGACAACATGTCATTTGCCGAATTTTCTCGTATCGATGCAGAGATGAGCAATGGTTCGCCCGCAACTGATTATCCAGTTTTGGTTGATGCATTGGATCAGTGCGCTTAAGGCATTTTTAGTTACAGCATTGCGTCGGGCAGAGGCATCTTGTGCACCACCGACAAACTGCGCGTTGAACGCGTGAGCGTCACATACAGCAAACGCAAACCCTGTGGGTCTTCTGCGATCACTGCTTGTGGCTCCACCACAATCACGTCGTCAAGCTCCAGACCTTTCGCCATTGTTGCGGGAACAATCGACAAGTCCTGATCAAGACCAGCGGCACGAGCAAGTCCATGCTTGATGCCCACTGCATTCAATGCATCTGACACTGCAGAAATGAAATCTTCCGCACAAATAATTGCGGCGCGACCATTGCCACGGGCAATCACTTCACGTGCGCGCTGCACCACAGCATCAACAAGTGATGCATCGTGTGCAACAGGAATGATGGCTGGGCCTTCATCGCCTTCACGCACACTGCGCGGTGCACGAAGACCCGGTGTTGCAGCAAGCATCACCTTGTCGGCAAGTTCCATGATCTGCGCAGGAATGCGATAACCCACCGAAAGGCCAACAACACGTGGCTCTTTCTTTGATGGCAAATGTTCAAGAACATCGCGCCAATCGTTGGCAGCCAACGGACCAGTTGCTTGTGCGATATCGCCCACCACTGTCATCGAACCACTGAGTGAACGACGCGTGACCATGCGCAACTGCATTGGCGTGAGGTCTTGCACTTCGTCCACCACGATGTGGCCATAGGTACGAATCTCGTCAGCGTCATCGATCTTGCCGCTACGGCGAGGCTTTGGCCCCAACAAGTAACGAGCTTCGTCTAACAATGCAGCGTCTGCATTTGTCCAACGAACATCTGCAACTGATTCTGAACGCTCGCGATACAGCAAGAGATACTCAGATTCAGGAATGATTCCCTGTGCCGCAAGCTTCAACAATGCCTTTGAACCAAAGAGGTCGTGTAACAACTGTGCGGGTGTGAGCAATGGCCACATGCGTTCAAATACGGCGCGCATCTCTGGCAACTCACGCAGTGC
>CALBSD010000069.1 GCA_937927625.1 uncultured Actinomycetes bacterium
TCGGGAACTGCAGAACGCGGCGCACATATTTGGGACCCAAGAGTGGGGAATGTCGCCAACAGTTTTCTGTCGGTGACAGTGACCGGCCCCAGTTTGATGTGGGCTGATGCCTTTGCGACAGCAATTTTTGTGATGGGCACATCTGGCGAACAATGGCTGCAACAGTTCAATGGTTACAGCATGATGTCGGTGCCGATTAATTAGCCGTTTGTTGTGAGGCCAGCAAGCGCGAGTGCTTCATTGAGAGTGCTGGCGCGACGAATTGTGCAACCAACATTGATATCGGGAGCACTTGCAGGAACAATCGCTTGGCTAAAGCCAAGACGAGCAGCTTCGTTGAGACGTTGCCCAAGGTGACCCACCTGGCGCACTTCGCCGGCAAGACCAACTTCACCAATGACAACAAGATCTGCTGGCAATGGAACATTGGTGATTGCAGAAACAAGTGCGAGACAGAGGCCAAGGTCTGCAGCAGGCTCTCCCAATTTCACACCACCGACAACCGATGCGTACACCTCGTGACCCGCAAGGCTGACGCGTGCGCGGCGTTCTAGCACTGCAAGCAACATGGAGAGTCGACCATGATCAACACCTTGTGCGCTGCGACGTGCTGGAACACCTGAGTTCACAGGGTTGGTAAGTGTCTGCAATTCAACGAGCAGCGGACGTTGTCCTTCGATAGTTGGGACAACGACGGAACCAGGAACACCTGTACGACGATCGGTGAGGAATAACTGACTCGCATCGGGAACACCAGACAAACCGGTTTCTGTCATCTCGAAAAGTCCGAGTTCATTGTTGGCACCAAAGCGGTGCTTTGATGCACGCAAGAGACGAAGTGCGTTGTGGCGTTCGCCTTCGAAGGACAAAACAGTGTCGACAACATGTTCAAGAACACGTGGTCCGGCAAGACCGCCTTCTTTGGTGACATGGCCAACAATGACGATGCTGACATTGCGACGTTTTGCTTCTTGCACGAGGCGATGCGCACATCCGCGAACTTGTACAACGGAACCGGGAGCAGAACCGAGTTCAGGATCGACAACAGTTTGGATGGAGTCGATAACAACAAGCGATGGAGAGATTTTGTCAATCGCAGCAATGATGTTGGGCATAGACATTTCGGGAAGCAACCACAGCGACGGACTGACGGCATCGAGTCGATCGGCACGAAGGCGAACTTGTTGTGCACTCTCTTCAGCAGTGACATAGAGAGAAGGACCTGTTGCGCCAGCAAGCAATTGCAGCAGCAATGTGCTTTTGCCAATGCCCGGTTCACCACCGAGCAATGTGACGGAACCTGGAACAAGCCCGCCGCCAAGAACGCGATCGAGTTCTCCGATACCTGTAGGCACGGGATCACTTTCGTGTGAACTCACATCGCCGATAGGAGTGGCTTCACCTGGGGGTACAAGTGCAAGACCTGCGGCCAACGTGGCGTGTGATTCATCTGGCCCCTCGACATCTTCCACGAGGGAATTCCACGCACCACAGGACAAGCAGCGCCCTGACCATTTAGGGAAGGAGGTCCCGCAATCGGAACAACGATGCACGAGCTTCAATTTGGCCACGTGCAGACCTTAATAGGGGGGTGGGACTCTATTCGTACGGCGTTGGCGCGCATTCGCCACCAACATCAAAAGAATAAGTGTTCCTGCGATCCACAGCACGAGAAGTCCGAGGAGAAGGACTTTTCCGACGCGGGAGATGCTTGATGCAATGTCAACATTTGTGGACGTTGTCGCTACATCAACCTTTGAACCATCCATAGGAACAGCCCAGGTAACTCCATTCGACCCTGCAATGCCCGTTGTCTGATCGACTTTTCCGGGCAGTTGAGCAGTAAAACTCAGCCCCACTGCATCACCAAGATCAAGTCCAGCCTCTGCAACGTCAGCCAAATATGGTGCTGAACCCAGAAGCTTTAAGCCTGCATCATCAATAAACGCCTCTAAGCCACCAGTAACTTCGAGACGTCCGGCGAGCGCCCACTTACTGTTGGTGTCTTTGCCTGATCGGGACAACAACATGTCGTGCAAAGGGCCCTTATCGCCGCTGACTTGAGACAAGACAACGTTTGCTTCTGCTGGATTATTGAATTGGTGAACAAGAGTGAGGGTGAGCTCACCGGTTTTTGTCTTGATTGGCTTTGACACTTTCCAACCAGCTGTTGTTAAGTCATCGGTGCGCAAGTCCGTCGCAAGATGTGGTGCCTTTGCGACGATGTCTTTGTCAGCAGTAACGACAACAGTGACATCGCCTGAACCATTCGGCTTCACATGCAGAGAGACAGATTGATCAACGCGACAAGAAGTCAACGCAACAGTTGCACACATCACAGCAGTGAGCCGTGCGATACGTACTTTGAGAGAAGTCACAAAGAATGTTTAGTCGGCAGTGTCGCCATCACCAACGAGTGGTGGCTCACTTGGCGCGACAAATCCTTCAACGGCACGAAACACGAGGTGCTTCTTACCTTCTTCTTCAGGGTTGTTCTCAACATCAACAACGATGATTTGACCAGCCGTGAATTCCTTATACAGAATCTTTTCGGACAATGCATCTTCAATGTTGCGCTGAATGGCGCGACGCAATGGACGTGCACCCAACTGTGGGTCGTATCCGACCTCAGCAAGGTATTCCTTTGCGCCTTGCGTGAGCTCGATGCCCAATCCTTGCGATTCAAGCTGTGTTGCAGTGCGCTTCATCATGAGATCAACCATCTGGAGGATCTCTTCCTTGCCGTGTTCATGGAACACGATGATGTCGTCAACACGGTTGAGGAACTCTGGGCGGAAATGCGCCTTGAGTGCATCAGTGACCTTGTCCTTCATGCGCGAGTAGGAGAGTGCAGTGTCGCCCTTGGTGAAACCAAGGTTGGCCTTGCGCAAGTCTTGCGTACCGAGGTTGGACGTCATGATGAGAACCGTGTTGCGGAAGTCAACGCTGCGACCCTGGCTGTCGGTGAGACGACCTTCTTCGAGAATTTGAAGCAACGTGTTGAACACGTCGGGGTGTGCTTTTTCAATTTCGTCGAACAACACAACAGAGAATGGCTTGCGGCGAACTGCTTCGGTGAGCTGGCCACCTTCTTCGTATCCAACGTATCCCGGAGGTGAACCGACGAGGCGGCTGACTGTATGCTTCTCTTGGTACTCGGACATGTCAAGTGTGATGAGAGCTTGCTCATCACCAAAGAGGAACTCTGCGAGTGTCTTTGCAAGTTCTGTCTTACCAACACCTGTTGGTCCGAGGAAGATAAACGAACCGCTTGGACGGCGTGGGTCCTTCAAGCCGGCGCGGGTACGACGGATGCTTTGCGACACAGCCTTGACTGCTTCTGGCTGGCCGATGTAGCGCTTGCGCAATTCATCTTCCATGTTGAGGAGCTTCTGTGTCTCTGCTTCGGTGAGCTTGTAGACGGGAATTCCTGTCCAGATGCTGAGCACTTCTGCAATTGCTTCTTCGTCGACCTCATCAAACAAGTTGACGCCTGAAGCCTTGATTTCAGTCTCTTTTGCAGTCTTTTCTTCAAGAAGCTGACGCTCTTGATCGCGTAAACGACCTGCCTCTTCGAAGTGTTGCTCTTCGATTGCCTTCTTCTTTGCATCCTGCACTTCAGAGATCTTGCTTTCAAGTTCCTTGAGGTCTGGAGGGGTCTGCATGCGCTTGATGCGCAAACGTGAACCAGCTTCGTCGATGAGGTCAATGGCCTTGTCGGGAAGATGACGGTCTGCGATGTAGCGGTCTGCAAGGTTTGCAGCGGCAACGATTGCCTGATCGGTGATCGTGACGCGGTGGTGCGTTTCGTACTTGTCGCGCACGCCCTTCAAGATTTCAATCGTGTGAGCAACTGTTGGCTCTTCCACCTTCACTGGCTGGAAACGACGCTCAAGTGCAGGATCTTTTTCAAGATGCTTGCGGTACTCATCAGTGGTTGTTGCACCGATGGTTTGCAATTCACCGCGAGCGAGCATTGGCTTCAAGATGCTTGCCGCATCAATTGCGCCTTCGGCTGCACCTGCACCCACAAGTGTGTGGATTTCGTCGATGAAGAGAATGATGTCTCCGCGTGTCTTGATTTCTTTGAGAACTTTCTTCAGGCGCTCTTCGAAATCACCGCGGTAACGAGAACCAGCAACCAATGCACCTAGGTCAAGTGTGTAGAGCTGCTTGTCCTTCAGCGTTTCAGGGATATCGCCCGACACGATCTTTTGTGCAAGACCTTCGACGACTGCTGTCTTACCAACGCCTGGCTCACCGATGAGAACTGGGTTGTTCTTTGTACGACGAGAAAGAATCTGCATCACGCGCTCGAGTTCACGAGTACGACCGATGACGGGGTCAAGCTTCTTGTCGCGTGCGAGTTGCGTGAGGTTGCGCCCGAACTGGTCGAGAACTTGACTGCCGCCCTTATCGCCGGCTTCTTCCTTAGCCCCACCTGCAGGTGCTCCACCGGAAGGCGCATCGCCCTTGGCAGCAGGACCCTGGTAACCAGAGAGCAACTGAATGACTTGTTGGCGAACCTTGCCGAGGTCGGCGCCCAACTTCACGAGAACCTGAGTGGCAACGCCTTCACCTTCGCGAAGAAGTCCGAGAAGGATGTGCTCGGTACCGATGTAGTTGTGACCCAACTGCAATGCCTCGCGAAGCGAAAGCTCGAGCACTTTCTTCGCACGTGGTGTGAAAGGAATATGACCAGAAGGAGACGAGCCACCTTGACCAATGATCTCTTCCACCTGGGCACGCACAGCTTCCAGTGAGATGGAGAGAGACTCGAGTGCCTTTGCGGCAACACCTTCACCTTCGTGGATGAGACCAAGAAGGATGTGCTCGGTGCCGATGTAGGAGTGGTTGAGTAGACGCGCCTCTTCTTGGGCGAGAACAACAACCCTGCGGGCCCGGTCTGTAAAACGTTCGAACAATGGGACCACCCCGTTTGGAAAATCGGTGGATACTTGCTGGAAGTGTATCGGTGCGGGGAGTGAGTACCCCCGCAGAACCCGTAGCCTTGCATCGTGACCACATCCCCGCTGCTTGGTTTGCCATCAATGGACAAAGACCGCCAGCGGGTGGAAGACGCCCTCTTGGCGGCGGTACGCACCCCCGACGATTACCTCACGGAAATCGCCTCACACCTCATTTCTGCGGGTGGAAAGCGTTTGCGCCCTGTTTTCACCATGGTGGCCTCACAAGTAGGCAACGATGCACCTGCATCGCATGAAGCAATCCTCGGCGGAATTTCATGTGAATTGGTGCACTTGGGCTCGCTTTATCACGACGATGTGATGGATGAGTCCACACAACGCCGTGGCGTGGAGACTGTGAACGCCAAATGGGGCAACTTGCAGGCAATTCTCGCGGGCGATTTCTTGTTGGCAAAAGCTTCAGAGATCGCTGCTGGTTTAGGGACAGAAGTTGCTGAACTCCTCGCGCGCACCATTGGTGAGTTGTGCCAGGGACAAATTCTTGAACTGCGTCACACCTACAACGTCTCGCGTCCGGTTGATGCATACCTTTCTTCGATTGATGGCAAAACCGCTTCGTTGTATTCGACGGCTGCCCGTATTGGCGGCATTGTCGCTGGTCATAGCCGTGATGTGATTGATGCACTAACTGCCTACGGCACTGCGTACGGCATGGTGTTCCAAATTGTTGATGACGTTCTGGATCTCACCGCCACTGATGCACAGTTGGGCAAGCCTGCAGGTCATGACATGGAAGAGGGCGTGTACACCTTGCCAGTTCTGCATACCTTGGCTGCCGGCGGTGCCGCTGCCGATGAACTGCGATCCATCTTGGGTAAGCCTTTGACGGAGTCAGAGCGTTTGCACGTTCTTGAAATTGTGCGCAACGGAAACGGTGTTGCAACTGCAATTGAAGCAGCACGTTCTTTTGTTGCTGATGCAGAACGCGCATGCGATGCATTGCCACAAGGCATCACCACCGATGCAATGCGTGCAGCAACGGCTGCATTGCTCTCAACTGTTTCCTAAGCACTGATTTATTTCAGGGCATTGGCCGCAGCAAGTCCGCTGAGTGCAGCACCTTCTACCTTTGGTCCGGCAAATGCATCGCCGGCGATTGCCAAGGTCTCGGTTGCGTCTAGCCAATACGCGTCTGGCCATGTTTTTTGTGGAATGGCAAAACGCCACTTTTTGGGCTGGCTCTCCAAAACCTGTGCTTCACCCAACCATGGTTGTGCAGCAGTCAATAACAAAGAATGAATTTCATCCAACTCATGATCAAAGTGTGTGCGACTCCATTCTGGATTCGCATGGAATGTCAGCGCTGGTACGGCGCTAATGCCCTTGGCGGAATTGTCACCGATGAATGAGAACACATCATCAGGAAATTGCATTCCGCCGGGTGACTTTACGTTGTGATTATTGGAATCAAGAACGGCGAGTAATCCGAGGGTGCGGTCGTAGTCAATAGAACGAAGCTCATCTGGCATCTCGATCCCTGCACCGAAGAGAAGCGAGAACGATTGCGCAATCGGTGCCGTGAGCAACACCTTGTCGCATGGATGAGCAACGCCGTCGTCGGTGACCACGTTGTATCCAGTTGCTGTGCGCTCAAGTGAAAACACCAATGCGCTGGTACGTACATCTAAATCTTTTGCAAGATGCTTAGCGATTCCCGACATTCCTTTGGTGCCGACGTATCGCGGGTGACCGTCTTCGGAATCAAAACCACGGCACCATTCGTGCGCAACACCTGCTGCGATCCATTCATTGACATGCGCGGCAAATTCTTCGCTACGCACGGTAAAAAACTGTGCGCCGTGATCAAGTGTTGCATCACCGATGCGACGCGTTGCGAGACGACCGCCAACACCGCGACCTTTGTCGAAGACAGTGACATCGTGGCCGTGGCGAGTGAGTGACTGCGCAGCCATGAGTCCAGAAAGGCCGGCACCAACAACGATGATGCGCATCAGATTGCTACTACAGCCGCATGACCGTGCGGGACAAATACTTTTTCCGCGCGGTTGAGAAATTCCAACAACACCCTATTAAAGGTTGATGCACGCTCGATATGTAAACCATGTGCACCGCCACTGATGATCACAAGTTCTGCAGTAGCAATACGTGATGCAATTTCTTCTGCGTCACCGCGTGGAGTGAGAACATCTTGATTTCCCACAACAACCATTGCAGGGCATGTGATGTTGGAAAGGTCAGCCGTGAGTTCTTCGCCTTCAGTGGAAAGAATTGCATTGATTTGTGAAACGAACGCGTCGGCGGGGTTGAACAATTGCTGTGTACCCATCCATCCGAGAGCGGGAAGTAGACGACGGAAAGAACGTGGACCAATCATCCAACGGGCAGCTTCGCGACCGACGGCACCCATGCCATCTGTTTGAGCGAGTGTTGCCCATGATGACAACAACTCTTCGCGCCATGCGTGGTTACGGCATGCGGTGGCAACGAGTGTGAGTGAACGAACGCGTTGTGGATACTTGAGTGTGATGATCTGACTGATTGCGCCACCCATTGAAAGCCCTACAACATGTGCAGATTCAATGCCAGATGCATCAAGCACGGCGATTGCATCATCGGCCATTTGTTCAAGGTTGTATGTGCCGTTTGGCTTATCACTGCGACCCGCGCCGCGGTTGTCAAACGCAATCGTGCGATGGCGTAATGCCAATGCGGCACGTTGCAAGTTCCATGAATTCTTTTCTGCGCCGAGCCCTTGCACGAGTAAGACAGGTGCACGCTTTGTTACGCCTGTGATTTCATAATGAATACGGGCACCATCGGTAGAAACTGCGAACGGCACTACGCCACCTGCTGACGTGCAGGAATGCGCTCAACACTGGGCCATTCATACAAACGATGCACGACTTCGTTGGTGGAATGACGCGGTGCGAAACGCAAGAGATGTGCAGCCTCGTTTGATGCGGCGAGACGACCGTGCTGAATGAGCTCTGCAACGTGATCAGGCATTGGTGCGCCTGCAATTGATGATGCATTTTGCGCAAGCCACCAGCCTGGCCCAAACGATGGCAATGGAAGTCGACGACCGATTGCAGTTGCACGCAACATACTGATGGCACCATTAGCAACGATATTGACGGTGCCGTCGGCATCGCGTTGTGCAGCCAAGATGAATGCATCGGCAGCATCATGGTCTTCCACAACGGAGAAAATGGGATTGCCAATTCCGTAATAAGGAATCGCAGGAAGACGTAACAAACGACCTAACGGGCTGGGAACATGCGCACCAAGAACAGGAGCGAGTCGCAATGTGCACACGTTGATACCGCGTGCGGTGCGCAACTCGGTTGCTTGTTCTTCAATGTTTAAGCACATGCGACCGTATGTACTTGTTGGTGCAACAGGAGTTGATTCCACAGCAATTTCTGGAGAGTACGAACCGGCACCATAAATTTCGATGCCGCTTCGAACTACAACGGTTTCCAGTGCATCTGCTTGATGCGCTGCATTGAACACAGCCTTTGCAACACGCTGTGTGCACTCCTCGGCTTGTGCTGTTGCAAGTCGTGCGTGTGGCTCCCACACACCAACATGCAACAACACATGTGGATTGAACTGCTGCACTAATTCAGAAATGCGATCGTGTTCTGTTGGGTCAACGCGAACGAATTCAGCGCGTGATAAGTGACGACGAGGTGGGTCGACATCGAAACCGAGAATGTCGCCGGCCCATTCAGTGCGCTCTGCAAGTGATGCGACGAGCGAACCGAGTTCTCCACCCATTCCGGTGACGAGAACGCGACGACCCTTCATGGAATCAATCTTGTCAGGTGATTATCGAAGCGTGTGAACGTTGAGAATGAGCTCGCGTGCCCATGTATCAAGCTGGCGTCCACCGATGCGCTCGGTGATGATGATGGCCTGAGATGGGTCATCCACCATTCCACTCCAGCGGATGTAGCCGCCCACGATGCCAAGGAGGCGATCGCCGACTTCTTCGCAATGCATCACAAGCTTCATGTTGCGACCAAGAAGGTCATGCAACTCTTTGTAGAACAAGCGAAGGAATGCATCGGTGTCATCGGCGCCACTCAGTGGGCGATGGCGATACGGCATGTTCAGTTCTTCGTAGGCATGCAAGTTATGAGGTGCAGCGATGGTGGAGATCAGGAGGTCGAAATGGTTTTCGCGAAGCCAGATGATTTCCTCTTGGCGGCGGACGCGGCGGTGGTTCTCGCCGTAGCCGCCGGGGCGCTCACAGATGGCGAGGCGGTCCTTGATGACCCAGGTGAAGTTGCGGGGGGTGATACCGAGTGCCCATTTTCCGCGCAGCTTTGGGGGCATCCGAATCTCCTAATCAGTCCTGAAGTCAATAACGGCGTAAAACGCCGCTCTGCAAGTTACCCCAGGATGTGCAGGGTCAGCCTCTGTTTACTCCTACGAATTTGCCGATTTTCTCCTATATCGCAGGCCAGGACGTCCCCTCGGGCCACGGCGAGGATCCGCTCCAGGGTGGCCAGGTCGGGCGGGTACGGGTCGGAGAGCCAGTGGCGAAGTGCCCGATGCGCGAGAGGGGCAGGGGCAACGGCAAGGGCCTTGGCATCGGTGGGGTCAATCCCTCGGGCGAGCTCATCCAGGAAGTCGTTATCCGCCCGCAATACATCCGCGGTGCGGGTTAGCAAGGGCATCGGGTCTCGTTGTGAGATGTCGCTCATCAGGGGGAGAAGTTCATTGCGTACCCGATTACGAAGAAACCGGGGGTCGTTATTCGTGAGGTCTTCGACCGTTTCAATATTGAGAGTTGCACACAACGCCCGGGTTTCAGCACGGCGTAACCGCAACAATGGGCGCGTAACACCTGGTCTCATGGCTGAAAGCCCTTGTGCACCCGCACCACGTAAGAGATTGATGAGCACCGTTTCTGCCTGATCATCTTCGGTGTGCCCGGTCATGATTCCGCCCGGAAACATTGCGTATCTGGCGTTTCTGGCGCGTGCTTCAAGATTTGGTCCATCGCCCACATTCACGGTGTGAACAATGAGCTCTACCCCCAGTGAGTCTGTGACCGTGCGAATGATGTCGGCATCTGTTGATGATTCGGGTCGCAATTGATGATCAACGTGTATTGCCGTGATGGAGAGGTCCGCCGCATGAGCAAGCAGAAGCAACGCCATGGAATCGGGACCGCCGGATACTGCGAGTGAAACTGCGGTACCTGCAGGAGGAAAAGTGCAACGAGCGAGAAGTTGCTCGAGCGAAGGAGATGGTGTGGGGCCGTCCGTCATGGGAGGCTCCGACAGCGACTACTACTTGTTTTTCTGAGCTTGGCGCTGGCGACGGTTCGGGTAGCGAGAAGCGCTGACCTTCAAGAAGTAACCGACGACGGCTTGGAGAACTGCACCGATACCGGCGAGGAGAAGAACGAGGCCAACCCAGTAGTGCCATACATACGCTGCGAACATGTCTTCCAGCGTAGCCAGTACAACCCCCAACAGGGGTACTGATAGGGCTAGATGGACCTAGTCGGCGCCAAGAACATCGTCACCAAAGCATTCAAGAAGGCGGTCGAGGAAACCCTCGGGCAGCTCCTCGTTCTGGGCCTTGGTCTTGATGACGGTGCGAAGTTCGGCATGGAACTCATAGGCGCCCTGACAGTCGACGCATCCCTTGAGGTGGCCAATGATCTCGGCTACACGTGCATCTGAGAGTTCAGAGTCAAGGTAACTCTCTAACTCGTTCAGTGTCTCTTGGCAATCGGCCATGTGCTTAATCCTGTGGGTCCAGTAGGGACTCGTCCACGAGTCCTCGTTCTTTTGCGTATTCGTACAACATCTTTTGCATCGCTTTTCTTCCCCGATGCAGGCGAGACATGACAGTTCCGATGGGAACATCAAGCATTTCTGCAATTTCCTTGTAGGAAAAGCCTTCAACATCTGAAAGAAGAACAGGCACGCGGAAAGTCTCCGGAAGTTCCTCGATTGCGTTCTTCACTTCTTCATCAGTGAAGAGTTCCAACATCTGATCTTCGGCAGATTGATTCATTTTTGATTGATCGAAAGCACCCATGCGGCGGAAGAGGAACATCTCTTCCACTTCATCTAGTTCAGTCTCTTGAGGCTTGCGCTGTTGCGAGTTGTACTTATTAATGAAGGTGTTCGTCATGATGCGGAACAGCCACGCGCGCAAATTTGTGCCGTCCTGATAGGACTCAAATGCCCGCCATCCTTTAAGGAAAGTTTCCTGCACGAGATCTTCAGCATCTGCGCGATTGCGTGTCATACGCAATGCAGTAGAGAACAACTGCGGCGCATATTGCATCGCGTCAGTTGTGAAATCTTCGCGGGCCCCCATGTGCGAAATATTTAGCGACTGCGTCGCTTACGTGCCTTCACTGCATTATCCATTGCAACGGTAAACCGCTCAAGAAACTGAGCAAGTACAAAACGCTCGTCTGGTGAATATTCATCAAGAATGGCGAGCGTGATGTCGCGACGGCGTTTATGCACTTCACCGTAAATGCGACGACCACGCTCGGTTGCGGCGATTGCAACGACACGACCGTCTCCATCATGTGTGACGCGTTCGGCAAGACCATCTTTAATAAGGCGTTGTACAGCACGAGTGGCAGTGCTTGGGTCGATACGAAGATATTCAGCAAGGTCGCCCATTCGACAGAAGTCAACGTTGGCTAAGAGATCGAGAGCGTCCATCTGGCCTGGTTCGATGGCGCTTCCACCAACTCCGTAAATGGCATCACGGGCATCACCAGCTGTGGAACCGCGGCGAATTTCCCTCCATGCCTGGCCAACACGACGTGCTAGCTCAAGGTCGATGTCATTGAGGAGTTCTTCTGGCATCTCTATTTTCGTCATCGTCTTCTAGGGTAACCCCATGACAGAGAGCGACCAAGGTCAGGACACGCCTCAAACGCCGTTAGATGCCCTGGGGATCATGGCCAGTCAGCAAGGTCTGCTTTCGCCCATGTTGCGCCAAGTAGAGATGTACACCCGTCGCGGTTTGTTGTCACTTCTATGGCACGAACCAAAGGAACAAGCGCGCAATGTCGGGGTCATCATGGTGGGTGGAGCCATGGGCGGAACACTGGGACCAGGAAATGGTCTGTATAACGATTTTGGCCATGCCCTTGCCGAGGTGGGCATCCCCTCCATCCGGCTGAGTTACCGCAAACCAAACGACATGGACTCTTGCTGTGTCGACACTGCAGCAGCAGTGCAGTTACTTGTGGGTAGTGGTGCAGATCGCGTCGTCTTGATGGGCCACAGCTTTGGTGGCGCAGTGGCCATTCGTGTTGCGGTGGGATTGTCGGAAATGGTGGCGGGCGTCGTGACGTTTGCAACCCAATCCGCAGGGTGTGAGATTGCCGGAGGTTTGCAGGGCAAACCATTGTTGATGTTTCATGGCGACAGCGACTCGATTCTTCCTTCAGAGGCAAGTGAAGTGGTGCGTGCTATCGCCGGCACTGGTGACCTACGCATTATGGAAGGCGATGATCATCTTTTGACGAAGAGCCACGATGTCATGTTTGAACAAGTACTGAAGTGGTTGCGAAATATTTTTGAAGGAGTTGCACAATGATTGCGGCACCCCAAAATGTTGTTGTTCTTCTGCTTGACAGTTTGAACCGCCATGAGATGGGTGCATACGGCGGAAAGAATTTCGATACGCCAAACCTCGATCGTCTTGCTGCGCGTTCAGTGCGATTCACGAATCATCACACGGGGTCGTTGCCATGTATTCCTGCACGACATGACATTTTGGTTGGTGCTTGGGATTTCTTATGGCGTCCTTGGGGCTCCATTGAATTATGGGAAGAACCAATTACTGCATCGCTGCGTCGTGAAGGTGTGATCACACAGTTGATTACGGATCACCCTCACTTGTTTGAAACAGGTGGTGAGAACTACCACACCGATTTCACTGCATGGGATTACGAACGTGGGCACGAAAGTGATCCGTGGAAATCTCGTCCTGATCCGTCGTGGCTTGGAACACCGTCATATGGACGTGGACACACGCACTATGACAATTCACGTGGCTATTTCCGTGGCGAAGAAGACTTCCCTGGACCTCGCACGATGCAAGCAACTGCACGTTGGCTTGCAGAAGATGCGCCAGTGCATCGCGCAAAGGGCGAACGTTTCTTTCTTTTTGTTGACGAGTTTGACCCGCATGAACCTTTTGACACTCCGGAAGAGTGGGCAACTCGATACGACGACACGTGGGAAGGCCCACACCTCACATGGCCGCCCTATGCAGTTGATGCATATAAACAAGGCATTTTGAACGAACGTGATGCTCGACAAATTCGCGCTCAATATGGTGGCAAGTTGTCAATGATTGATCATTGGTTGGGTCGGGTGCTTGATGCACTGGACGCAACAAATGCATGGGAAGACACCGCAGTTATTTTGTGTACTGATCACGGGCACTACTTGGGTGATACCGATGTTCATGGTCGAGACGTTTGGGGCAAGCCAGGTTTGCCGGTGTACAAACCACTCGGGCATATTCCGATGTTGGTGTCTTGGCCAGGTATTGCGCCATCAACAAATGATGCGCTCACGACATCGACAGATATTCACGCAACGATTGCAGAAATTTTCGGCGCGCCGATTAAGCACACCGCGCACGGTAAATCTTTGGTGCCTGTTCTTGCTAATGAGAAAGAACAAGTGCGTGATTGGTTGCTCACCGGAGTGTGGGGTAGAGAAGTTCAGTTGGTGACAAACGATTGGCGTTACACGCGCGGTCCCGAAGGTGCGAATACTCCGCACTCGATGTGGTCGAACCGTTGGAGCACAATGCCGATTGCATCGATGCCCGATTACAAGATGCCAATGCCTGATGGTCGTGCAGTTCTTGACTACATGCCGGGCAGCACCATCCCTGTCATTCGTCAACCATTCCGCGAAGGCGACTTGTTGCCATTCTGGTCGTACGCAAAGCAGTACGAGACAATTATGTTCAACCGTGCGGAAGATCCCGACGAGACGGTGAATCGCATTGATGACTCAATTGCAAAAGATGCTGAGGAATTGTTGCGTGTCGCGTTGACAGAAATTGATGCGCCAAGCGAACAGTTTGAACGTTTGGCGTTGAATTAATTCTTCGACGACTGTTCGCCGCGGTCGTATGGGCAATGTCGGCAGATATTGCCGCAGCAGTAGCCGCGCTTCTTGAGGTACAGCTCTGTCATCACCATGAGACCGGTATCGGGGTCGGTGTAGAAATCGCGACCTGCAGTGACTGCGATTGCATGGGCTTGTTCAGCAGCAGGTGTCATGGCAATGTGCGAGTGGTACTAACGGAATTCATTAGGCGTGACAAGGCCATCACCATTTGCATCCGTGCCTGGAAGCTTGGTCTGGTCGGGCTCTAACGCCATCCATGTCGCTGTATCAATCATGCCGCTCTTCATTAATGCATGATCCTTTTGGAACTTGTACACAGCGAGTGCCATAGCAGGACCAAAGTAACCGTCAACGCTGGTGTTGTATCCGGCTTTGCGTAGTCGAGTCTGCATGAGTTGCACTGCAAGTCCGTGGTCACACTTTTCAACTGGCAGCTCACTGGATGCAAAGTAGGCAGTGCACTTCTCATTGAGAGATGCAGTGATGGAAGAGAGATCTGGTTGGCAACCAGTTTCGGGCGCGTACTTCAACATCTTGTTCGCGGGCCAGATGATGCATGCAATATCGCTTGGTGGAATTTCCTTCAGCGTGGCTGCACCAACGTTGGGGATATAGCAACTCATGTTAAAACGAGTGAGGGGTAGCGAGCGCTGGCATGTAGCGGTGTTTACCCACTTTGCTCCGTCTAAGTGGAAGAGACGAGTTTGAGTGCAACCTTCTTCGGGACAGTTCCAACGATCACGATCGGTGTCGCCAAAGGCCCACGTGGCAGTGCACTTCTCTAAGACAAGCTTCTCGCCATAGATCGCCCCAATTGCCTTGCTGTTACACGCAATTTCTTTTTCGCCAGAAGCGGGATTCAACAGCGATGGAATTGTTGTTGTCGTTGCAATAGGAAGTGTTGTTGTTGAAACGACTGTGGGAATTGTGGTGGTCGCAGAATCAGCAGACTTTGTGCCACATGCGACAAGACCAAAGATGAGAGGGAGAAGCAGTAGTGCTTTTTTCACTCTTCTATTGTGCCAACGTCTGAGCCGTTTCTAATCGTGACGAACTCGATTGTGGATTTCAATTGCGGCGCGAGCGGTCACCCAGACGGTGATTGCCTCGACAAAGAGCGAGGCAAGGCCCAGCGGCTCACCCCAGTTACCAATGTCCTCAGTTGCGTTGGGCATCCCAACAGTTCGGTTGATGACGAATCCAACGAGAACCGCAAAAGACAATGCTGCGCTTGCGTACATTGCGTTCTTTGAAACACGCGTCGCAACAATTTCCGCCAGGACGAGAGATGCAGCAATCACAAGCACATAACCAACGCCGAGATAGCGGGTCTCTTCCCACTTGCCAGGGAGATCAAGAAGGTGGATCAACGCAATTCCGAGAAGTCCGATAATTGTGGCGCCGCGGCGGATTGAAAATTCCGCCGGAGAGGAGGATTGTGTTGCGTTGGGGAGATCATGAGTCATTGTCATGACATGGACCGTACGGTTAGAAATCCCCTCGGTCTGTTCAATTGGATGTTTCTTGGATGAGTTGGATGAATCTTTACCTTGGCTGTGACGACTGTTCCGTTTTGTACGTCTTGGCTTTGCCCTATTGGGTGTGAAATTTGAGAATTTTTTACGAAGACAATTAACAAGAATGTGCCCAATGACACAAGGATGCGAAAAGGCTAAGGCATCCCTTGAATCTGTCTGTGATCTCGAAGCGAAATTCTTGGTATATCGCAAGGAAAAAAATATTTATATCTGAAATGTGCGCTGGATGACATCTCGCTACTTGACCGTGATTGTTTTTGATTTCGAAAAATTGCCAGCTTTATCTTTCAGGCGGATATACAACTTTTTCGATTTTGTTCGGACAAGAACTGAAAATTGGCTTGCTTTTGAAGATGAAACAGAAACAAAAACTGGTTTTCCTCGTGAGGAAGTGCGAATTTCTATAGAAGAAACTCCAGAGTTTCTATCAGAGCCTTTTATTTTCAACTTTGCTCCATTCTTCGGAGCGAAGTTGAAACGAAGAGATTGCGCGAGAACAGCATCGTCTGGAGCATTGGTTGCCGTTCCCGAACCATCGGTGAGACTTGGTGCAGTCGTATCAAGGATGATGTCGTCAGTTATGACACTGGTGCGTGACCCATTGCCAAGTATGAATTTGACGTAGACCACTTTGGGTAGTCTTTCGTCTCCCGCAGAATCTAATTTCCATGTGATTCTTCCGAGCCCAGTCTGAATTTGGTTCTTAAATCCACCGTCATTTGACACAAGTGCAGCGACTGCATCATTAGGTCCTTCTAAATTGATCTGAACTTGTGTCGAATTCGTATACAGGTCGCCGTCATTAATTGACATTCCAAGGGGTGGACGAGTGCGGAAAGAAATAATTTCTCCGCTGCTACTTCCCAAGGAATTTGTTGCAGTGACTCTCACGTAATAGGTCGTATCTTCCATCAGTCCGGTGATGACTGCGTTACGTGTTTCGTTGTTTGTTGATGCGGTCAATGCGGTCAGGGTCACGGTGTTGTTCCCGGTGGCCAATGTGGGTGATTGGCTGTAAGTGAATGATGCGGTGGTGGATAGTTCGCCTGAGTTGATGGTGGCGTGCAGTGTTGCCGAATCTGAAGTGATGGCGGTGACAGGATCTGTTGACGCCGATGGATCAGAGCCGCGAGTAGTGAATGATGCGATTGAGCTGGTTGTGGTGTTGATGCTGTTCGTGGCGGTGACTTGGTAGTAGTACGTCGTGTGTGGTGTGAGGCCGGTGATGACTGCGTTACGTGTTTCGTTGTTTGTTGATGCGGTCAATGCGGTCAGGGTCACGGTGTTGTTCCCGGTGGCCAATGTGGGTGATTGGCTGTAAGTGAATGATGCGGTGGTGGATAGTTCGCCTGAGTTGATGGTGGCGTGCAGTGTTGCCGAATCTGAAGTGATGGCGGTGACAGGATCTGTTGACGCCGATGGATCAGAGAATTGTCGTGAAATTTGTGTTGCAGCAGCCCATCCGGACCCTCCTGATTGATTAGCCAAGAGAACACAAAGCCCGCGGTTCAGGACTGTAAATGTCTGATTTGAAGTTGAACAAACTGATGGTGTCGAGCTGCTTAATACTGCAGTCAAACCAGAGGTTGAATTAACCGAGAACTGATATGTATTTCCACTAAGCAACGACGGATCTTGTGAAGCGAAAGAAATACTTTGATTTTCGGCGAATACAGGAATCTTCTGAATATTTCCTTCGCCGTAGTTCGTGACATAAAGAGCTGTTCCCGTTGGATTGACTACAAGCCCACGAGGATTATTTCCAATTTGAACAGTTGAAATCACTTGGTTGGTTGAAAGGTTCAGTTTGTAGACGCTAGTTCCATTTGAATCGGAAACATAAGCAAAATTTGTTCCTGGAACCATTGCTGTTGCCCACGGTGTACCCAAAACTGCGATGGTGGCTACAACTGTCGAAGTAGAGATATTGATTTTCGAAATAGTTCGACTGTTCAGATTTGAGATGTAAGCAAAATTCCCCAGGGAATCGATAGTTGCTCCATACGGATTGTTGCCAACACGAATATTGCTTGCCAATGAAAAATTTGAAAGTGAAACCTTTGATGAAGTTCCAGACCCATCGTTGGCAGTGAAGAGATAAGTTCCAGATGGATCAATTGCTATTCCGCGAGGTCCTTGTCCAACTGTCAATTGCGCAGTCACACTATTTGTCGACAGGTTTATTTTTGCGATTTTGTTCTGATAGAAGAGTGAGACATAGGCAAACGAATCTGTTGAATCGATTGCAATATTTTGTGGATTTCCAGCGAGAGAAATTGTGGTGATCGACTCATCAGAAAGTTTGACTTTTGAAATAGTCGAAGAACTGAAATTTGCAACAAGCGCATAATTTCCATCACTTGTCAGCGTGACTCCATAAGGTTCATTTCCGACAGGGATAGAACTAACTACTGTAAACGTGGTCAGGTCTACTTTGATAAGAGCATTATCGATTTCGGTTGTTACATAGGCAAAGGCGCCGTCGTTACTGATAGCGATGCCACGAGAATTTCCCGTGCTCACATTAAGAGTGGAAGAAACGGATTCGGCAGATGCAGGGACTGCTAATTCCCAATGAAAAACAAACGTGATTAAGAGAGTCGCAACAAATCCCAATGCAAATATGGTTCTCTTTGAAAAGGTCGGAACAACACCATGATTCATATAAATAAGGATATTGCATTTTCCTAAAAGTCACCGTTTTGTTTGACTCATATTACAAATTCCGAAATGTGCGGCCCTGACGCAGGCCCTGTTCAGCAGCAACGCCTCGCACTCGAGGATCAAGTGAATTCAGCCCCATGGCTTCTTTCGCTTCATCGTCGGATGTGATGTAGCGAACATTGCTTCCGTTTGAACGAAGTTCTTCGATTTCGTTCTCCACTGCAGGCGAAGCATCGCCCGAGAGGGGAGCGAGCACCCAGACATCGTCGTATCCCGCGGCGAGTGATGCATTGGCTGCATTACGGAAACCGCCGTCGTAGTACATATGTCCATTGATCGGGACACATGGCCACACACCTGCAACTGCACAACTGCTTGCGACAGCATCAATCAGACCAACACCATCTGTTCTTGACCACGTGCGGAATTCTCCGGACTCGGCATCAATGGTGGTGACGATGAGATGTCTCTCCGGCCACACATC
Source organism: uncultured Actinomycetes bacterium (assembly GCA_937927625.1). GTDB lineage: Bacteria > Actinomycetota > Acidimicrobiia > Acidimicrobiales > Ilumatobacteraceae > UBA2093. Next base: position 18,785 of record CALBSD010000069.1, read on the forward strand.
AGTCTGAACGCGCCCTTCAATCACTGCGCGTCGTGTCGGCCAATCAACAAAAGAATTATGGAGGGCAATCGTTCCGATCTCTTGACGTTGCTCATCTGTTTGCGTGCCACCTCGACGCATGTGGCTATACACCTGCGTCATTACTTCGATATCGATGCGCGGAGAGATCTCGTTGTCGTCTGGTTGTTGTTGACGTGCATACAGATCGGTGAGGTCGTGGCCTTGCGATAACTGCGTACCTACGACGGAGCCTGCTGATGTGCCGATGATTAGGTCAGCAGTCGATGCGATGTCGAGACCTTGCTCGCGAAGTCCGAGAAGAACACCAATTTCCCAAGCGATACCAGTGAGTCCGCCTCCGGCGAGAACAAGTGCAGTTGTCATGCAGCAGTTCTAGTAGAAATTTATTGAGCTCAATTAACTCTGGCTGATTTAAGCGGGAAACTCTCGAGATTAATGAGAATGCTTGTGGTGAGACGAGAGAGCATCAATTCCAAAGTCATTTACTGGATCACGCCACACCGTATGCACATGGTTTCCATCACGAGTGGTGTTGTCGTACTCAGCGAGTAAACGAGGGCCTTGAATTCGGTAGTAATGAGGGAGCCCCGAATGAGTTCCGCCAGCCCAAGCAAAATGCATGGCATCAAAATTTTCCTTGACGTTACGACTTGCAGAATCCGCGATGTCGTCGTGGACCCTGCCAACGTACGTCGACAACAATGAATTCAATATTTCACGCTGAGATTGGGTCATTGAGATGGCAGCAAGCCCTTTCGGTCGAGTGGTGTACGAGACTGCTTGAAGATGCTCGGGCAATAATCCGATTTTTTCTTCTTCAACTGTCTGGAACTGTTCCACCACTTCTTGCAGTTCGCCGGTGAATTGATTACGCCACACAAGAGCGAGCGGTAAGGGACCATCGCCGTCGGATAATTGTGATCTGTTTGCGCCAACCAAATCCGTCGGAGGAACGGGCGAGACAATGGCAATGTCTTGTTGTTCGTCGTTGAATGAATTCAAGAGTTCTCTTGCAAGATCTTCACAGGCCCCCAAAGGACGCAAGAGTTGCCCTCCGAGTAGCGGTGACGACGCAGGATCTGCACCGAGAAAACATGGAGTGGCCGACACAACTTCACCGTTACGAATCGTGAAGTGAAGTGAGATGTGGTGACCACCAAGTCTCCAACCCCAGACGTCTGTTCCTGGCTCACCAAAGATGCGAAGGAAATAGCGTTGTGGATCGCGACCTCGTGGGAAATTCCATAGGGAACCCCATCCCTCTAATTGGTCAAGCACATTTTCAAGTCCCATGATGGTGGATGCGGTGACATACGCGGGGCGGGAGAGTGCCGCATCAATGAGGCGCATGACAAGACGTGTTTGCTCTGGTGAAAGTGTGTGGAGCGTTAAACCACCGTGGTCAGTTGGGGTATAAAACCATCGCGTTCGTTCTTCCTCAGAGGGGAAACGCCACTGTGCTAATACTTTCTGTTCAACAGTCAATGTGGACAGCAATGTCTGTGCGATATCAGTCATTGCACGTGCGATAGGGCTCATGCGCCTGGTGCTTTCAATCCGAATATGAGGTCGCGGTCACCGGGGACCCATGTGCCATCAAATTGCGAACGTCTTCCGATGTCTTCTGTTCGTTGGATCAGTTGGTGACCCACTGCTGTCTGACTCTGGTTGTACTTTTCCAGCGCCTCACTCACCGTCGAAGTGGAGGCCAGTGCATCTCCCAATGCCCAGGCATCATCAGCAGCCTTTGCAGTCCCGGCCGCTGCGTGTGGGCGAGCCAGATTGGCAGAATCGCCAAGAAGACACGCGTGTCCAAAGCTCATCTGCGGAATTGCTAAATCAAAGACCACCTGCAGAAAGGGGTCTTTTGTTCCGCAGATGATTTCGGAAATTGATTTCGGTAAGCGGGCGGCGGCGTGTGCCTTCATCTCTGCTACGTGATGTGCAGCGACCGCGCCAGGCGGAATGGAAACATCACGTTGCACGCCATTGACGTCGGTCAGGAGATTCTCGAGGTCTCCACCGCTTGTGTAATTGCGGTACCACACAAAGTTGATCAGACGCTTGCCCTGTTCAACTTCTCCGTCGAATCCGGGAATGGGATACACGAGAATATGGCTGTTTGCGTAGACGTGATACGTCAGCGAATCACCGAGAATCCCGCGAGCCTCAGATGAGATTTCGTTTTCCGAAACCATTCCGCGCCAGGCGACATAACCCGAGTAACGCGGCATTGAACCAGGGATGAGGGTTGCGCGTGCCATGGAATTCACGCCATCTGCGAAAACAACTAAATCACTTTCGACGGTTTCCCCATTTGCAAAAGAAATAGCAACAGGTGAGACATTGACGTCGGACCATCTGGTCATCTCGTGGCCAAGGTGGTAGTTGTGCTTGTTCATACAAGACAACAGTTTGCGATACACCGTGTTCCAACTACTGAAACGATATTCATGATTTGTCTTGTGAAGAGTTGAATTGTCTCGCGCAAGATATGTGATTGTCGACGTGGAGATTGAGATGTCGTCAATCGCCATACCCGCAACTTCTGTTAGGTATCGAGACGTCTCTTGAAGAAGACCGATACCTGCTCCACGTTGCATCAGCTCATGTGGTGAGCGTTCGTACACATTGACGTCATGGCCCAGGTTGCGGAGGACCAATGCGGCCGTTAAGCCACCAATTGATCCTCCAACAACACTGATTTGCATACGACTATTTTGAATTACGGCTGACCGAAAGTCGCAATCTTGTCAATCTTGCACACAAAGAGGACTCGACGTTCGTTGATGGACGGATCACGCAAACCGTATGTATCGCCACCATCGACGATGTACTTACGCCAGATCTTGTTCAGATGCTCTGTCACGAAGATGCCTTCTTTGGGATCATCTTCCGAGATTTCACGTTCCACAGTGACCTTCATGCTCATCCAGTGATACATGTTCTCTGGATTCATGATGAGGATGGTGATCTGTGGAGTCTTGCGAATCCATTTTGTTTTTGTGCGCTGTGATGCCACGTTGACGAGAACCTTGTCACCGTCATAGTCGAACCACATCGGTGTGAGGTTGGGACGACCGTCGCTACCCATGACTGCCATCGTGCAAGCAAATGGCTTGTCAACAAGCATTTTGTAGTTCGGGTCAAGGTCGTTCAGTGAGTTGACTGAATCGTGGTCTCCTACAGCAAATTGTCCAGGCTGTAGTCCGGATGCAACATCGCGAAATTTCGCAACTCTGATAGCCATTATTTTCCCCCAAGGAATCGCGCCAAAGTTGTTTGGCTCCCGAAAATCTACCATCGGCACAACCAGGCGATGCCAGGAGTGAGTCGAATGCAGGCCGGCAAACCCTTGCTGCAAATGGAGCCCGAGATGAGAATCGAACTCACGACCTATGCAATTTAGATGCTGTAGTTGAAGGCTTGTGACCTGAAGAACGACGAGGCAATGCGCATTGGCGAGGACTATGTGACTTTGATGGTGGCCTGTTTGGTGGTGGTGGCAGTTCTTGTCACATTTTTGCCTTTGACATTCGTTCTAGTGGTGACTGTCTGCTTCATCACAAGTTTGCACGTAGCTGCCTTCATCGGCGTGACAAGAGTGTTGGCATTGACGACGCATCCTCCAAAGACGGACCATGTCACCTTTGCACCGACCGCGGGCTTGATCAACGTGTTGAGTGGCGATCGTGAACCTCGTCTCACATGCAACGTCTTTACTTTTGTAGTTGCTGGTGCAGCCTTTCCAGCGAGCGATATGGGTGTTGCAGATGCACCACATTGTTTTCGATCGACCACGATGCAGATGACGCGCGAGGCGATGGCACCAGTACCTCTAATGCGATATTTGGTGCTTGATGCATCGCAGAATGTCAAAGTTGCTGTACCCGTCGGGCCAGTGGTGGTGTGCGTGGAGTTGGCACAACCCATTGCTCGTACTCCTGTGCCGAGAGAGAAAGCCCTCGTGTTCTCGCAACCAAACGAATTTCTCGCGCCAAGCGAGAGAAGTCCACCTGTCTCCATGGTGCCACAAACACTCTCTGCAACGGCATCGAAACCGTTGACAGGGTAACTGTTCTCATTCTGCACACGGAACTCGATATCAATTTTTCCATTCTTCCCAACAGGAATGTCGATTGCACTTGTGGTGGGGTCGGAATCTGGTGCTCCAACTTCGATATGGGGTAGGAATGGCATGTAGATGACGCTCGAAGCTCCGGATAAGTTCGCACCTAGATTCATGTAGATCTCTCCGTCGTCATACGAGACATTTACATCAAACTTGCTGAACCGCTGCGTCGGTGCGAATGACTTGAAATTAACTGAACCGCTGCTTCCTGTGACATAGGTGGGAAGTTGCACGTAACAGTAGACACATCCCATTTGCCCAAAGTTCCCTGAGAAGTCTGGTGCTCTGCTAGACCATCTGCTCGCTGCAGCAGTCGAGTTGGTGTACGCGAAGTGAATCAGCTGATTGCGTATCGCGATTTGAGCACCTGGAATTGGTGATCCATCTGAATTGAGCACAGTGACTGTTCGATCAATCATGGCTGGAGGGTCAGGAACTGTGATGGTAGTTGTTCCCGTGGGGGTCACGAAGACGGTTATTGATGCCGCTTGCAGAACTGCGCCGTTGGGTGCAGTTCCCCCCGACAGTTCGAAAGTGACGGGACCGGTCGCCAGCGTTGAACGGGCGTTGCCATCCGCTGCAGTGGTGATGGAATTGTTGATCGAACTTCTAAGGGAGCCCGTAAGGTCGGGTGCGGTCCACTTGAAGTTCACATTTCCGAGTGGAACACCCGAAGTAGTCACCACCCTGATCGGTGCCAATGTACGAACGTTACGAATGCCAGTTTCCACAATGAGTGAAATCACATTCGGGGAATTCGTGACCGCCGCAGTTCTGTTGACGGAAAAATAAGTGTCGAATGTTGACTCATTGAAGACTGCCACTTTCGAGATTTGTGGTGGTGTGTTATTGATGCATGCGCAGGTGAATTTAGTGGCCTCAACATTGAGCACCTCGTCGGGAAGCAACACCATCATTCCAGTTCTGTATGGACCTGGCGCCAAGAAGATCGACAAAGGTTGTTGCATCACTCCCATTGGGAATAGTTGGACGTTGCCGAGTCTAAAGTTCTCGCAGAAGAGTGTGTCGCCAGAGTAGAAGCACACCACATTGAGCAAATGTGGGATATAGACAGCAGACGAAGAATCAATCCCTGAAAACGTGGTCGACTTTTTGAAGATACCGATGCTGAACTCAATGCACGAAGTCTCTGCCCCGGCCACGCAAAGAAAAATTCCCATCGAGGAATTGCCAAGTAAAGAGAGGTCAGTGGCCCCTGTGATGCCACTGTCAAAAACTGCACCTGGGCTATCAAGGTACGAACACTTGACCTCACCGAAGGACGTGAGGCCACACACAGGTATGGATGAAGTGTTGGTTCCGGATTTGACAGTGTTCTGACCGATGACCACTTTCGTGACATCACTTAACTCGAGGTCAACCCATGATGTACTCGAGAATTTCGGTGGGTAGTTTTCTGAATTTCGAAAACCGTATCCAACACACTTCACTCGTTGAGAGATGACGACGCACGTGGCGAATTCAGCGACAGACACATCCGTAACATCAACCATTCGTTGGGTGCCGTCCATGGCCCAGACCAGGGCGTTCGGACTGTGGTTCGTTGTTCCGTCGCCGAGTTGGCCATATTCGTTGCTTCCCCAACAACGAAGCGCACCATTGGTCACGATTGCGCAACCGCGCCGATCAATGTATTCACCGTACGAGTAACCACTAATGACGTCAACCTTTGTTGCATCCGATAAAGAATTCTGGAAGTTGTCCTGTCGCGCGAAACCCGGGACCCTTGATTGTGGAATCTGGCAACTCATCACGCAGCCCGCTGGAAGTCCATCAACGTCAATCGCACCGATTTTGAAGACGGTCGGGCTAATACTTGACGGTGATGCACTTGTGTCAGATGGAGGCGTCGCAAGCACGGAGGAGCTCACTACCGCCAGTACACCCAATACGCGAGAAATGTGCTTCATGCGTGACACGCTAATGAATTAGTGCTTTCGTTGTGCGAACCGTTCACGGATGCCGTAACGAAAATTAGAAGGGACCTTGGCAAGAACCTTTGCTGCAAATGGAGCCCAAGATGAGAATCGAACTCACGACCTACGCATTACGAGTGCGTTGCTCTACCGACTGAGCTACCTGGGCAGGTAGGGAATCAACTTTACCGACCGAATTGGCCGGCTCATCATTGACTAGAACTTGCGATAAATGTTGCGTCGGTGCCCAATGTCAAAGATGATCACCGTGAGAACTCCGTGGTCTACTCGGTACACGATTCGATAATCACCAGTACGTAAGCGAAATGTGTTGGTGCCCTTCACCGACCGTGAATTGGGCGGATATGGATCAATGGAAAGTACCTGGATTGCGCCATCAACTCGGCGTCGCATTTGCGGCTGCAATTGGGCAAGCGCCTTCTCGGCTGCTCGCGAAAACTCAACTGTGTAGCGAGTCATTCGATTCCCAAGTCCCGCCGTACTTCTTCCCAGGGAATAGTCCCGTTTTTCTCGATGTCTGCCTCGATCTGAGCAATTGCTTCGAGGTCTTCCATGTCTTCAATGGCGGTCATCAATTCGTCGTAACGCTCATAACTGATGATGACCGCTTGTGGTTTTCCGTAGCGCTCAAGAATGACGGCTTCGGTTTGGCACAGTTCGAGAACGGCTGGCAATTGTTCGCGGGCTTGACTAATCGGCATGTTGGCCATGTGGACAACTGTACAAAACAGTTGGCAGTCTTGTACAAGACTTTTAGATGTCGCCGGGGGCCTTTGGTTTATCGGCGTTGGGGTTTGCCTGGGCAATCTTCCACGCCACCCATATAAAGAGGAATTGGAATGGCAAGCGGCCATACGAGACCAGTTGGTCGCTGAACGGCTTATCGCGCCAGTCCCACGCCATGTACAAGTTTGCGGGGTACACGCCGATGAACAGCCAGATGGCTGCAATGGCTCCGGTGCGACGAAGTGATGGGCGGAGCAATAGATAAGCGATCACTAACTCAACAACGCCACTTGCGTACGTCCAGAATGCTTCTGATGGTGGCAACCAGGGCGGAACAATGTCGTTGAAGAAACTTGGACTTGCAAAGTGCATTACCCCCGCGAAACCAAGGAAGAGACCAACGAGCACGGCGATGCGATTCCAGAATGAATTATTCATGACTTCCTTCAAGAACAAATTGCAGAGCTGCGTCTGCTGACGGTGATGGCAATGACCAGATGAGATCACGTAGCAAGATTGCTTCGTTCACATTCAGACCAAGGCGACGCATACCTTCATGCAAACGATGAATGGCAGTCACATAACCCTCAGGGCGATGAATGTGTTCGTTACGTGCAAGCTCATCGCGATACACACCAGCAACTTCTGTCAGACCATTACGAAGTTCATCCGTACGGAAACGACGAATCTCTCGCTTGTGTTTGTCCTCCAGCGCCTTCTTGCCGCCACGCTTTACACCCATGAGCGCAAGCGTTTTTTCAGTATCAACAATTTCTTGTTCGTGACGCTGCTGCAATGGCGCAACCGAATCATCAATGAGAGACAGGATTTGTTCAACGATGGCGGCCACTGTTGCACCGGTGCCGTCAATGCGTCGCGGAATGTTTGCAAAGAACTCACGACGATGAGCAAGTTGCTTATCTGCTGCCATAAGGCGACCACGAGTAAGACTGCCGTGTGCAGACTTTGCTGCCACTTCCGCAACATCAAGTTTTACGCCTTCGGATGTCAACACATGTTCGATGACTGCAGCATCAAGCGGACCGAAGTGAATTGTCATACAACGCGATGCAATGGTGACGAGCGAATCATCAACTTGTTCAGCAAGCATGATGAAGAACACGCCATTTGGCGGTTCTTCGACGGTCTTCAACAAACGCGCTGCAGCAGATGGCTGCATGAGATGCACCTCATGCATGATGATTGCTTTGCGGTTGCCTTCCTTTGGCGTGGTCGATGCAAGCTTGATGACTTCTTCGGCTTGATCTTTCAAAATCGAAGCACCTTCGCGCTTCACCTCATGAATGTCAGGGTGCGTGCCGCGCACGGCCATGTCGTTGTTGCGATCAGTGGCATCGTTGTTGCCCGCAAGCAAGACTCCTGCGAGTGCACGTGCTGCTTCTTCTTTGCCACAACCTTCCGGACCCACCAGAAGATATGCGTGTACGGGATTCACGATGCTGTGCTGCAATTGGTCGACCGCACGGTCTTGCCCAAGTACTGAATCCCACACCGAAGTCACGATGTGCAGGTTACTTATAGGGAGAGCCATTCAGTAACAACTAGAAAATGAGGCGGGGTTTCGCCGCCAAAAGATACATTTTATTGAGGAATGAATTCATGATTACAACGCAACAAATCATTGACGCAGAGGAAATGCGTTTATTGAATTCGCTCATTAATTCCACGTGGGTAGATATCTCTGGGGATGGTCTAACTGATGAGAAATTATGTTGGGAGAGTGTGCGTATCGAGACATCCTCTGGGGCTATTGAACTCTCGTTCTTTTTGGAAGTAATCAATATTGCGGGAGAGCCTGATGACTACCCGTGGCTGCACATTCGCAAGTCAGACACGAAGTCCACAAAGGCCTTAAAAGGTGGGCGAATTTATTACCACGGTCGAGGTGAGCAGATACTTGAAGTGTGGATCTTGCGTGAGTCACTTACAAATATTCAGAATGGCGAACAATTCTTCAAGAACTTGGCAGACGTATGTGTTGCTTTCAAACTTGGTAGTCAATGGATTTCATTTACAAGAGCCGCACATTTCTCTGACTCGATAAATATTCAACGAACTACATCACGCGAAGAAATTGTGATTCCGGATGTTCTGGATGAGTGGGAAGCCGACCTAATCAACCAATTTGATTTAAATCAAGAGTGGATTCGTGTGGGGAATCACTAACGCAAATTACTGATTGAGTCTGTTGCTCACCTGAGCACGGATGGCGGCTTCTACGTCGTCCTTCGGCACGGTGCCATCGATGATGACCCAGCGGTCGGGGTCTGCGGCGCGAAGCTCACGGAAGCCCTCGGCAATACGGGCGAAGAAATCAGCACCCTCGCGCTCAAAACGGTCGAGGTCGCGTTTGGCCAAACGGGCATTCAAAACATCCGTGGGCACATCGATATAGATCACCATGTCGGGCAACCGGTCGTTCAGCGCCCATGTGGAAATGGACAACAACGCCTTGGTGCCCAGCTGGCGGCCGTACCCCTGATACGCAAGGGTGGAGTAGATCGAACGGTCACTCACCACGTGCTGACCACGGTCAAGCGCAGGTTTGATGACCTCTGCCATGTGCTGGGCTCGATCGGCCGCCATCAACAATGCTTCAGTGCGACGATCGAGGTCGACATTCTCTGGGTCAGCGAGAATCGCCCGCAAAAGAGTGCCGATTCGAGTGCCACCAGGTTCGCGCGTGATGACTGCATTGAGGTGCTCGCCGAGACGCTTTGCATGCGTGCTCTTCCCGCAACCCTCCAAGCCTTCTAGCGCTATATATAGAGGTGTAATCACTAAAACGGTTCGTCCTTCGGGTCAGCCTTTTTTGGTGCTGCCTTCTTTTTAGCAGGGGCTTTCTTCGCTGCGGCTTTTTTGGCCGGCGCCTTCTTAGCAACTCCACCTGAACCACTTGGTTTCTTGGGCTTTGGTTTTGCCTTGACGCCACTTCCGCCACTCTTGGGTGGTTTGCGTTTCTTCGGTCCGCCGTTTGCCTCGATGTATTCACGACGCAACTGCAACAACTCATAGGCGCGTTCGTTGGTCATGACTTCCATGCGGTCACCGCGGGTGAGTCCGGCATTGGTTTCGCCGTCGGTGATGTAGTCACCGAACTTGCCTTCTTTGCCGATCACCGGACGACCACTTGTGGGGTCGTTGCCGAATTCCTTCAACGGTGG
>CALBSD010000070.1 GCA_937927625.1 uncultured Actinomycetes bacterium
CGCAGAAGTGACCATGCATGCGCACGAAGATGATGCGACAACAACACTGGCTGAGCATGCTGCACATGGGTGTATCCGGGCAGCCGAATAGCGGGGTTCTGCGCATCGGCCTCTTGCGCACGTGATTCCAACGTGTCAACGAGTGCAAGAACAAAATCTCGCACTGTACGTACTTCACGCTTACACCACAGGCGAATTGCAGTCGCGACCTGATCGTTACGACTACGTCCAGTATGAATGCGACCGCCAGGTTCACCGGCAATTTGAGTGACGCGGCGTTCAATAGCCGTGTGAATGTCTTCATCCGATGGTTCATACACGAATGCGTTGGAAGCAAACTCGCCAGCAACAGTGTCAAGAGCAGCAAGCACATTCTCACCATCACTCTTTGACATGATGCCGACAGACATCAACATGGCCACGTGAGCCTTTGAACCAAAGATGTCATCAGGCCACAAACGCTTGTCAAACGACAAGCTCTCTGTGTACGCCATCAATTCATCGGCTGGAGCAGAGTCAAACCGACCGTGCCACAGTGCCGCACCTTCAGAAACGTTCTTCTCAGACATTTGCTGTCCCCTTTCGACGCGGGATTCCGCCCGTCGCATCAATAACTCCGGACAATGTGCGCAACTGCTGCGCAAGTCCAGGCCCACCAATTTCTTCATCGGCAACACAGAAAATCGTGTCGTCGCCAGCAACGGTGCCCAACAAACCCTCGAGACCGCTGCGATCAAGTGCTGACGCGACAACATGAGCACATCCGGGTGGCGTGCGGACAACAACAAGGTTTCCGCTTGACGTCACCTCAGCCACCCATTCAGCCATTACGCGACGCAGTTGATCCGATGGAGCAACACGCGCGGGTGCGTATTCAGCAATTGCGTAAGCCGTGTCGCCACCTGGGATACGAATCTTTACAGCACCCAATTCCTCAAGGTCACGCGACACTGTGGCCTGCGTTGCTTCGATTCCGTGGTCGCGAAGAATCTCCTGCAATTGTGGCTGACTCGAGATGTTCTCTTGTCCAATCAATCGAGAGATCAACTGTTGGCGTTGTTGTTTGGTACTCACATCAAGCCCCTTGCACCCACGCAAGCGCTCCACGCGCTGCGGTTAAACGATGATGACCCTGCTGGATAACGATGCTGCTTGCACCGTCAAAAACCTCGGCCGTTACTTCTTCTCCGCGATGCGCTGGCATGCAATGCATGAACTTCGCATTGGGCAGAGCTTGAGCCATCACAGCATCAGTAACGCAGTACTGAGAAAAAATCTCACGACGTTCTTTGGCTTCTGCTTCTTGTCCCATCGAGATCCAAGTATCGGTATGCACCACATGCGCACCTTCAACAGCCTTCATTGGGTCAGTGCTCTGGCGGACTGATCCACCAAGGGCCATCAGACGAGCCCATTCTTCTTGCGAAGCGTTGTATCCCTCTGGGCAGCCAAGAGAGATGGTCCCACCCAACAGACACACAGCTTCTGCAAGAGAACGAGCAACGTTGTTGTAGTCACCTAACCAGGCAACAGTCAATGTGTTGATGGGGCCACAGTGTTCTTCCATCGTGATGATGTCAGCAAGAGCCTGCAATGGATGTGAAGCATCACTCAACATATTCACAACGGGAACAACATCGCATGCAACCATGCGCTCGATAACGGAGTGAGAAAAGACACGAGCCGCAAGTACTGCGTGATATCCCGCCATGATCCGCGTGATGTCTTCCACTGTCTCACGGACATCGAAGCCGACTTCTTCACCACGCGTATAGACGGGATGGCCACCCAATTGCACCACTGCCATTTCCATTGAGTGACGCGTGCGATTTGAAGGCTTTTCAAAGATGAGAGCCACACCCTTCCCTGCCAGTTCCGACTTCGGCGATGCGGTTGAAAGAGTGAGGATGTGCCGAAGTGTCTCAGTACCAAGCGATGCGATATCGACGAGATGACGATGCTTCATGACAACACCGTCGCGAGAATTGCAAGAGCTTCATCAATCTCTGCATCCGACACAGTCAAAGGCGGTGCGAAACGAAGAGTTGATGCATTCACACCATTCACAATGAGACCCGCAGCCAAGAGCGCTGGAACAACATCAGCAGTTGCAACACCTTCTTTCAGTTGTGCACCAAGAAGAAGTCCGGATCCGCGAACATGATCAACATGGGCAAACTTCAACAGTCCTTCACGCAATCGTGCACCCTGCTTGTTTGCCAAGGAAGCAGCATCAAGTCGTTTCATCTCAGAGATGACGGCCGAAACAGCAGATGTGGCCAATGCGGTGCCGCTATAGGTGGAACCGTGATCACCAGGCTGCAAGACAGACGCAATGTCTGCACGCGCCCATAACGCACCGACAGGCATGCCATTACCCATCCCCTTCGCCATCGTGATGGCGTCTGGCTGAATACCGGCGTGTTCAAATCCGAACCACTTGCCTGTACGACAGAACCCGGTTTGCACTTCATCAATGATGAGCAAGATGCCGCGGTCGTTGCACAACTTCTGCACTGCCTGCAGATACGCAGCATCAGCCGGCACTACTCCGCCTTCACCCTGAATGGGCTCGAGCATCACCGCTGCGACCGTGGGATCCAACTGAGCTTCGAGTGACGCAATGTCACCAAACTCGCAATAGCGGAAACCTTCTGGCATCGGCTGGAACACTTCGTGCTTCGCAGGCTGACCGGTGAGCGCCAGTGCACCCAAGGTGCGACCATGGAAACTGCCAAGCGCAGTGACGATGACGTGACGTCCGCGTCCACCGAATTTCCGTGCAAGTTTGATTGCGGCTTCGTTGGCCTCTGCACCGGAGTTACAGAAGAAGACTTGACCATTTCCTGCACCGGCATCACGCAAGAGACCATTGAGTTCGATGGCCGTTTTCGTTGCAACTGTGTTCGCAAAGAAATTGGAGACATGCACTAAGGAATTTGCTTGGTCTGCAATTGCTTTTGCAATCACAGGATTGGCATGTCCCAATGACACCACTGCGATGCCGCTCAGGAAATCCAAGTAACGCTTGCCATTGATGTCCCACAACTGCGTACCATCACCGCGCTCAAACATCACTGCCGGCGGACCAAACACAGGAATGAATGGGCAATAGTCGCGCGATTCATTCATCGCAACGGCTTTTTCGTTTTCGTAGAAAGCGTGTTTCATTGTTTCACTCCAGTGATCATGGTGCCGACACCTTGGTCGGTAAACAGTTCCAATAAGAGAACATGCGCGATACGGCCATCGAGAATGTGAGCGCTCTTGACGCCACCGCGGACTGCTTGCATGCAACTTTCCACTTTGGGAATCATTCCGCCCGAAATTGTTCCATCTGCAATCAACGCAGACAGCTCGTCGACAGTGATGCGCTGAATGAGCGATGTTGCATCGTCAATGTCTTTGCGAAGACCAGCAATATCAGTGAGGTACACAATCTTTTCTGCACCGAGTGCTTCCGCAATTGCACCAGCAGCTGTATCGGCATTGATGTTGTATGGCTGGCCATCCACATCGACGCCCACTGTTGAAAGAACTGGCACGAGACCATCGGCAAGAAGTCCTTCAATCACATGAGTGCGAACTTTTGCGATATCACCAACAAAACCAAGGGAAACGTCACGCGCTGTGACCTGCAATGTCCGTCCATCCTCACCAGAGAGACCCACCGCAACATTGCCGTGCACGTTGATTGCACTCACAATTTGAGGATTCACACTTCCGTTGAGGACCATTTGAACGACTTGCATCGTGGCTTCATCAGTGACGCGAAGACCATTAACAAACTTTGATTCGATATTGAGACGAGACAACATTTCATTGATCTGTGGTCCGCCGCCATGCACCACAACCGGCCGAATGCCGACGGTGTGCATCAAAACGATGTCTTCAGCGAACAATGCAAGTGCATCATGCTCAGAAGTTCCTGCAAGTGCGTTACCGCCATACTTCACAACAACCGTGCGGCCTGCGAAACGGCGGATGTACGGAAGTGCTTCGACGAGAACTTCGGCGCGTGTTAATTCGCTCATGGATACACCCCTACTGTGCTGAGTCCTGACGCTTCTGGCAGTCCAAGTGCAACGTTCATCGACTGCACTGCACCACCTGAAGCGCCCTTCGCGATGTTGTCGAGCGCTGCGAGGACCATCACATATCCGGTGCGCTCGTCGTAGCGAGCCGTGATGTGCACAGTGTTCGTGCCAAGTGTTGCCTTCGTGGAAGGAACTTGCGGGCGCACAACAATGAACTGTTCGTCTTTGTAGAACGTTGCAAGAGCAGCGAGAAGCGAGGCAGTTGTCGGGTCCTTCCCTATCGGGCGCGCATAACACGTTGCCAAAATGCCACGATTCATTGGAGCCAAATGCGGGGTAAAGAGCACTTGCGCGCCAGTCACCTGCTCAATTTCAGGCGTGTGGCGATGATCCAAGAGACCATATGCAGTGAAGTCTTCATCAACGGTGGCAAATAATGAACCGTGCTTTAACGCACGTCCTGCTCCGCTCACTCCGGATGCCGCATCAACAATGATTCCTTGTGAATGCGCGAGACCAGCGCGAACCAATGGTGTCAGCGCCAATGAAGCAGCAGTCACATAACAACCAGGCGTCGCAATGAGCTTCGCACCAGGAAGTTGACTGCGATACAGCTCGGGCAATCCGTAGACCGCTTGAGCCAACAATTCAGGCTGAGTGTGTTCAAAGCCATACCACGTTGGATACAACGAAGAATCCTTCAATCGATATGCGGCCGAAAGGTCGATGACACAACCAACTTTGCCCACCAACAGTGGCGCAATATCAAGAGCGGCCTCGTGAGGAATGCCGAGGAACACGACATCCAGACCTGTGAAGCGGTCCACGGTGAACTCTTCAAAGACCAGATTTGGGTAGGCCGCTGCGAGCGACGGATACAGATGGCTGGCGAGTGTCCCCGCTTGGGAATCCCCTGTTGCCGCCACGACTTCGATGTCTGGGTGCTGGGCGCACAAGCGGAGCAACTCTGCCCCCGTGTAACCCGACGCACCAATGATTCCGACTTTCACCATAGATGTATTACTATACGAACCTATGCATGATAATGCAATCACCCTTCCACAGCCGGGGGCCCTCCTCCTTGCCCAACCGGTCATGGATGACCCCAATTTCACCCGCACAGTCATCTTGCTACTTGCACACAGTGATGCAGAGGGTTCGATGGGCCTTGTCATCAACCGACCCGGCTCGCCTCTGGAATCACCCGAGCGATCTCCACTGGTGGAATGGATTGCGACATCTGTGGGTCCACATGTGGACTTTGTGGGTGGTCCTGTCGAAGAATCGGGCTACATCTGCCTCTCACAAGACCCGATGTCACCGTCTGGCGTCACGTCTATCGACATGATGAACGAGGACCCGTCCTCAGATTCGGTCCATCGTGTCTTCCAGGGATACTCCGGATGGGGCCCTGGGCAACTCTCCTATGAACTCACCGAGAATGCGTGGTGGGTGTTGCCGTCAGAGCCATCGGACGCCTTTGACTCTGACCCATTCACGCTGTGGTCGCGTGTCCTGGCACGACAGACAACAGAGCTGCGCAAACTTGCCGACTACCCCATTGACCCAACGGTCAACTAGCGACTGCTTTACGCGCGAATCGTTGCGCCGGCTTTTTCGCCAGCCGCGACACATGCTTTTTGCACTTCCGCAAGAATCGCATCAGTGAGCGTGCCGCCCTCTTCTTGCAAGCGAAGACGGAATGCAACACTGCGTGAACCTTCCGCTACACCCTTGCCGCGATACACGTCGAAAAGGTCAATGCTGACCAGACGCTTCCCTGCCGCCTGACGAAGTGCACGCTGAAGGTTTGTCGCTGGCACAGATTCCGGCAGGACGAATGCAAGGTCAATGTCGCTTGATGGGAAGCGATTGATATCCCGTGCCTGAACCGGCTTTGGTTCTTCGTTCAACAGCGTGGAGAGATCAAGCTCAAGAATGCTGACGCGTCCTTCGATACCAAGACTGTCCAACACCAGCGGATCAATTTCGCCAACAACACCGATGACTTTCTTACCGCGAGCCAATGTTGCTGAACGAGTGGCGTGTAGACCTGTCGGAACACGCGACTGATCAAGCTGTGCACCCACTGACAACGCGTCGCAAATTGCATTCCACTGCGACAAAGCTGTCTCTGCGTCTCCGCCTGCAACAACGATTGCTAGTTGTTCAGACTCATTCGGCAATTGTGCATCAGACTTTGGATACACATGACCGATTTCCCACAGCCCCACGCGAGGTGCACGATGCGACTGGTTGTAACGAAGCGAGCGCAACAATCCAGGACGCAGCGATGTACGAAGAATTGATTCATCAGCAACAAGCGGATTTGCAAGCAGAAGCACATTGTCTTCTGGGAGGCCAACGTTGGAAAGGTCTCCGGGCGCAAGGAAGGGTGATGGCATTGCTTCGTCAAGACCTAAGCCCACCAACACGCGACGCAATGTGCGACGACGTTGCTGCATGTTGGAGAGTCGACCGTGCACGGTGGAATTAGGAACTGTCTTGCCGATGTTGTCGTAGCCAAAATGGCGTGCAATCTCTTCGATGATGTCAACAGGCTCTGAACAATCAGGGCGCCATGTTGGCACGACGCTTGACACGACGTCGCCCTTCACTGTTGGTGCGAAACCAATACCGCTCAAGATGGAAACGATGCGATCGGTATCGATCCGAATACCAAGCTTGCGCTCAATGACATCAACACTCACATCAACAGGGATTAGCTGCGGGCAATGTGCTGTACGCACAACTGTTGCGCCGGCATGCAACGTTGCTGTGGGGCATGTCTCGCGAAGGATGGTGACGAAACGCTCTGCAGCGAGACCCCATGCATTGGGGTCTGTTCCGCGCTCGAAACGTACAGACGCTTCTGAACGAAGCCCGTGACGGATTGCCGAGAAACGAATGGGGTCTGGCGAGAACCATGCGCTCTCAACTGCAAGTGCAGTCGTTGCATCGGTGATTTCCGAATGCAGGTCACCCATGACGCCAGCAAGACCAACACCGGAATTATCTGCTCCATTGCAGATCAAGAGATCTTCTGAATGAAGCGAACGCTCTTGACCATCAAGAGTGGTGAGCTTCTCCCCCGCAGTTGCCAAACGGACTCGGAAAGAAGAAACAACTGCTGCGTCATATGCGTGATTGGGCTGATTAGTTTCCAGCATCACCAAGTTGGACGCATCAACCACATTGTTGATGGAGCGCATTCCAAGATGCGCAAGACGAGACGCAACCCAGCGCGGCGATGGGCCGACTGTGATGTCACTGACATACGAAATAGAGAACGATGCACAGTTTTCTTCTGCATCGATAACAACAGGAAGAGACTTCTCTGCGCCTAGTTCTCCGACATTGATACGCGGACCATTGAGAGGCACTCCGAAATGTGCAGCAAGATCACGTGCAACACCAAGATGACCCCAACAATCGGCACGATTGCGGGTGAGATCAAGGTCAAAAACAACATCGTGTTCGATGCCAAGAACTTCGAATGGGCTCACACCCAGTGGTGAATCCTTCGGCAGGATAAGAAGCCCACTCGACTCATCGCTGAGACCGAGTTCTACTTCAGAACAGAGCATTCCTTCGGAATCAATGCCAAGAATTCCACGACGTGCGATATCCATGCCGTTTGGCATCTTGGTGCCAAGAGTTGCGAGAGGAACGATGTCGCCAGGCTGCATGTTTGTTGCGCCACACCACACATGGCGCTCTTCGCCGTCTCCTGCATCAACGAAGCAACGCGTGACCTTTGCAGCATCAGGATGCTTCTCCATGCGATTGATGCGAGCAGTAACAACGCCAGGAACTGGTGTTCCGACGATGTCCATCTCCTCAACTGCAAGCCCTAGATCTGTGAGTGCTGTCGCAACTACCTCTGGATCTGCAGGGATGTCCGCCATCTCGCGAAGAATGGAAAGAAGAATTTTCATGAGAACTGCTCCGTGAAACGAATGTCATCGGAATACATATCGCGGATGTCATTCACGCCATGACGTTCTTTGGCCATGCGGTCGATACCGAAACCAAAAGCGAAACCGCTCCATTCATTCGGGTCAAGGCCACCTGCGCGCAACACATGTGGATGCACCATGCCGCAACCACCAAGTTCGATCCATGAACCATCGGGACGACGGATATCGAATTCGGCACTTGGTTCGGTGAATGGGAAATACGAAGGGCGAAGACGGCTGGTGAAACCTTCACCGAAGAATGCTTTCGTAAACGACTCAATGGTGCCGGCGAGATCAGCGAAAGTAATTCCACGATCAATCACGAGGCCTTCAATCTGATGGAACACAGGCATATGTGTTGCATCAGGAGTTTCCTTACGAAAGACACGCCCAGGCATGATTGCGTAAATCGGTGGTGGCCACTCTTGCATCACGCGAATCTGGACTGGCGAGGTATGCGTACGCAACACCACGCTGCCTGGCTCATCGCTTTCAATGAACAAGGTGTCCCACATGCTTCGCGCAGGGTGGCTTGGCGGCATGTTGAGAGCTTCGAAGTTGTAGAAGTCTGTTTCCACTTCTGGACCTTCAGCAATTTGAAATCCGAGTCCGATGAAAACATCTTCTAGGCGTTCGGTTGCCTGTGTGACCAGGTGCATACGACCGCGACGGCGCGATGCCTCTGCTGACATTGCAAGCTCAGTCATGTCAACACGATCAGCTTGAATCTGTGTGGCGAATTCACCAGCGCGTAATTCGCGAGAACGAGCATCAGCAGCATCCTGCAATGCATTCAGCGCTTCATTCACTGCCTGTCCGAGTTCTTTACGAGCCTCGATAACAGTCACTTTGCCGAGAGATGCCTTCACACCGGCAATGGCGCCCTTTTTGCCGGCGAGGGCCGACATGAGAGCACGCAGATCGTCAGATGACGAGGACGAAGCAATGCTTGTGAGACCTTCAGCAAGAGCTGCTGCCAACTGGTCTTTCTCGGGGATTGATGCACTTGCCATGATGATGAAACGCTACTCGCCTACCAATTGCACCACAGGGAGGATTACCCCTGCGGCTGTTCCTTACGATGACGTGCAACCTGCATGGCAACAACTGTTCCTGCCATTGCAACGTTGAGACTTTCTGAACGACCCTCGTGCTCGATGGTGATCCATGAATCGACAGAAGCATCTGCAGGCAAGCCATGAGCTTCATTGCCAAGAACAATGCCGACGAGACCGGAGAGGTCTGCTTCGTAGATGGATTCAGGATGCGACACACCGAGGGAGTCGTGTGATGTTGTACCGAGGAGACGCACGCCAGCGGCTTGCAAAGTGTCGAGTGTCTCGACTTGCCACACCGGTACATGGAAGATGGCACCAGCCGAGGCGCGAACTGTCTTCGGCGACCACGGATCAACCGTGTTGCCCACCAAAACGACGCCGGTTGCGCCCGCTGCTTCGGCACTGCGAACCAATGTGCCCAAATTGCCAGGGTCAGATACTTCGTGCAGGACAAGTAACCAATCAGATTCATTGAACGACAATGACCCGGCATCGGGAATTGCACACACAGCCAAAATGCCGCGAGGTGATTCCGTATCAGCAACGGAGTTAAACGTCTTGGCGTCTAGCTCGTGCGTATTGATCGGCGCTTCGTAGTCGTCGTAATCCTCGCGCACATATTGCTCAAGGATGTCGAGACCAGCGAGTACCGCTTCTTCGACAAGTGTGGGCCCTTCGACAATGAACGACCCTTCCTCATAACGGAAACTGCGGCGCCCAATGAGGCGCCGCAGAGTCTGAACCCGAGGGTTCGAGGATGACAGTGGTGTCCTGCTCAGACCAGTGCGGCCTTTGCTGCAACCACCAAAGCGGTGAATGCTTCTGCATCGTGCACTGCGAGATCGGAAAGGATCTTGCGGTCAACTTCGATGCCTGCTGCATTCAATCCAGCAATGAAACGGCTGTATGAGATGTCGTTCAAACGGCATGCAGCGTTGATGCGCTGGATCCAGAGACGACGGAACTCGCCCTTCTTTGCACGACGGTCACGGAATGCGTACTGACCGGAGTGCAGTACTTGCTCGTTAGCGGCGCGGAATGAACGGCTCTTATTACCGTAATAACCCTTTGCCTTTTCGAGGACTGCACGGTGCTTCTTGCGTGCATGAACGGCTCTTTTGACTCTTGCCATGGTGTTTTCCTAACTCTCTCGTTCTTCCTGATTAGCGCATGCCCAAAAGGCGCTTGATCTTGCGGGCATCGCCAGGGTGCACGTCGACGTCGCCTGCAAGGCGACGTGTGCGCACGCTTGACTTCTTTTCAAAGAGGTGCTGGCGGTTGGCCTGTTGACGGCGCAATTTGCCAGAACCTGTTGTCTTGAAACGCTTTGCAGCTGTCTTGCTTGTCTTCATCTTTGGCATGTTCTATTCCTCTACTCGTTATCGCTCTGTTCGGCGGGTGCCGGGGTTTCGGTTGCAACAGGTGCTGCGCCCTCTTCCTGGTCCTTTTCGATCTTCTTGGCGGGTGCCTTCTTGTCAGGAGACAAGACCATTGTCATGTTGCGACCCTCGAGGCGGGCTTGGGTTTCCACTTTTGCAAGTGGTCCGAGCTGTTCGAGTGCCGCATCGAGAATCTTTGCGCCCAGTTCTGGGTGAGCAACTTCTCGTCCGCGGAATTGCAGTGTGACCTTTACTTTGTGTCCGTCCTCAAGGAAGTCACGCATGTGCCGAACCTTCGTATCGAAGTCGCCCTTTCCGATCTTTGGTCGGAACTTCACCTCTTTGATGGTGACGTGGGTTGTCTTCTTACGCGACTCTTTGGCCTTCTGCGCTTCTTCGTAACGGAACTTTCCGTAGTCCATGATGCGACACACCGGTGGATTTGCGAGCGGTGCAACCTCGACTAAGTCAAGATCTAGTTCTCGCGCCAGTGTGAGGGCATCAGCGGTGGTGCGAACACCAACCTGACTACCGTCGGGACCGATAAGGCGAACCTCGCGCGCACGGATGCGCTCGTTGTAACGGGGTTCATTATTCTGCGGCGTAGCTATGGCTGTCTCTCTTGTGCAATGGGCCTCGCCCTCCTCTGTGTTGAACCACTTTCGTGGTTCGTTCGTGCCAGTGCACGAAGCAGAACACAGAGCAACACAGTTGCTCGCAATCTCGACCCGACGCACTCCTGGAACCAGGGTGGACAGGTGGGGGCGTGAACCCCACTTCGCTCAGTTGACGTGGTTTAGGGTATCGCCCAATGAGCGCAGACGACACCATCCCCCCAACAGAACCATTTCTGGATGACCAGACCGCCGAAGCCCTTGAGGCAGTGGCTGAGACTCGCCGCCGATTAGCAGAGGTTCCGGCCTCTGTTGTCGTGACAAACCATGCCATGGGCTTGTTCGAATTGGCTGCCATCCACCTCTCCGCCGAGCCTCCCCGCCTCGAGGATGCCCAATTGGCTATTGATGCCCTTGGGTTCCTGGTGGACAACCTGGGTGAGCGTCTGGGCGAACACGCAGAAACCCTGGCTGCCGCCCTCAGCAATATCCGCCTGGTCTTTGTCCAGCGGACCAACGGCTCTACAGAGAGCTGACCTCGAAGGCCTCTTCACGCACCACGTGAAACTTGGTGGTGAACTGCACAGCAGTCCCCACTTCCACGTTTCTGGTGCCATCGGTCAGGACAGCTGAATGGAATGGCCACACACGGCCTTCCCCATCAGTGATTTCACCGAGCCCAATCCTGCGATCGAACTGGGTGACAGTCCCCTGACGAATTTCCGAACTGGTCATTGTCCTAGTGGATGATCTTTGAGATCGGAATCTCAAGAAGGTCTGATGCACCTGCATCAATGAGTGCAGGAATCAAGGTGTTGATGCCCCGCTTGGCAACCACGGTCTCAATCGCGAAGTCCCCAGAGGCAAGATGAGCGATCGTGGGCGACTTTGCTGACGGCAAGAGTGCAACGACAGCTTCTTTGGCTTCCTTCGTGACATTGAGTTTCAACAACACTTTGTCGCGAGCCTCAAGTGTGCCAGTGAGCAATGTCATGATCTGTTCCATTGCATGACGCTTTGCAGGGTCTTCAAAGGACTTCTTGTTGGCAATGAGTTCGGTGTAGCTCACGAGAATCGTGTCAATGATGCGAAGACCTGCAGCACGCAGTGCGCGACCAGTTTCCGTGATATCGACAACGCAATCAGCGATATCGGGGATCTTTGCTTCGCTCGCTCCGTAGCTCAATCGAATATCTGCCTTCACGCCGCGCTCTTCAAAGAAGCGACGAGTCATCTCTGGATATTCCGTGGTGACGCGAACGCCATCGCCAAGATCTTTCACGGATTGTGCAGGCGAAGAATCAGCAACAGCAACAATCACGCGGATAGGAAGCGCGGTGGCCTTTGAGTACTTCAACTCCCCCAGGCTGACAACGTCACTATTGGTCTCTTCAATCCAGTCACGGCCGGTGATGCCGATGTCGAAAAGACCTTCCTGTACATACGACGCAATTTCTTGCGGACGAAGGATGCGGACGGAATCGACGCGCGGGTCATCAATGCTGGCTTTGTAGTCCACCGAGGATGAACGAACGACAGAAAGGTCGGCAGCTTCGAACAGATCGAAGGTGGCCTTTTCGAGTGAGCCTTTGGGGAGTACGAACTTGAGCACGAAATGAGGCTATCCAGCAACGCCGAGTCACTGCCCCTGATTAAAGGTCTTTACAAAAATTGAGTGGACGAATCAGCACTGCGACCGCGCATCCAGTCGGCAGCAGCCATCGGGCCTTTACCTTCGGGCTGCACCCGCACCAGCAAAATATCGCCAGAGCCTGTTCCGACATAACAGTCAGACTCCAATTCGCCTGGTTTCAAGGTGCTGGCCCCATCAGGCATTGCCACTTCGAGAATCTTGATACGAGCCCCACCCAACACGGTGAAGGCACGCAATGCCCTCACATGGCGGTGAATTTCAACCGCTGTGGCGGACCAATCAATGCGAGCTTCATCGGTGGAGATCTTCTTGGCATAGGTTGCGCCATCGCCCTGAGGAACCGGAGTGCCCAGCCCTTTTGTCAATGTGGAAATCAGAAGCTGAGCGCCAACTGTGGCCAGTTCATTTGTCAGTGTCTGCACCGTGGAGGTTTCAGTAATCGCGACTTCTTCGCGGGCATACACAGCGCCCGTATCCAGAGTCTCTTCAATGTCCATGATGCACACACCGGTGACTGCATCACCAGCGATGATGGCACGCTCCACTGGAGCAGCGCCACGCCAACGCGGAAGCAACGAGAAGTGAATGTTGATCATCGGAGTATCAACAAGGATCGATGCAGGGATGATGCGCCCATACGCGACAACAATGCCCAACATGTTCAGCGATGCATTTGCACGAATCCATTCAAAATCGTGACTGACAGGAATTCCGAGACGGAGCGCGACTTCCTTCACAGGACTGGGCGTCATTGATGAACCGCGACCGCGTTTTGCATCATGACGAGTCACAACATGAACAACGTTGAACCCCGCATTGACGAGTTGTTCTAACACCACTGCAGCTGCAGGTGGAGTTCCAAGAAAGACGAGAGGACGAGCCTCTGCTGCCATGACTACTTCAATCCGATGTGTCGGGTTTCGCCTTCGGAGGAGCCACCATCCGCAATGCGTGCATATTCACGGAACGCTTCTTCACGTTGCTCTGGCGTCATGCGATCAAACATCAACACACCGTTGAGGTGATCGAGTTCATGCTGGAACAAGCGAGCCAACAACTCATCGGCTTCCACCTGAATTGTGTTGCCGTTGAGATCAATCGCCTCCAGGAGAACTTCCTTCGGACGCAACATCTCGACATAAAGACCAGGAATCGACAGACAGCCTTCGTCGTAGACCCATTCACCACGTGATTCAACGATGCGAGGGTTGATGAGGGTTGTAGGTTCGCCATCGATGTCGTACACAAAGATTTGCTTTTGGACGCCAATTTGTGGCGCTGCAAGTCCGAGGCCGGGCGCCTTGTACATCGCCTGCAGCATGGCCTGGGTCAATCGGATGACCTTGCCATCGATATTTTCCACCTGTTCAGCCACTGCAGTGAGAACGGGATCTCCGTAGGTGCGGATGTCGTACGCCATATTCTGAAAGGCTACCTGCAGCATGAACACGTCACCTGGCTCCCGCGATTCGCACTACTTCAGCGAAAACCCCTCCTCGCCTTCCAAGCGGTCCGAGTTTGAGATTGTCGTCAACGACGTCACTTTGACTTTGGAATCTGATGCTGGCGTCTTCAGCCAACATGGACTCGACAAAGGCACCGCAGTTCTTCTGGACATTATGAGTCGAGGAAACTCCCCCGTTGTTCCTGATGGGTCCTTGCTGTGCGACATCGGATGTGGATCTGGGCCAATTGCTCTCACACTTGCAGTGATGTATCCGGCGTGCACTGTGGTGGCAGTCGACGTGAATGAACGAGCACGTGCTCTTTGTGCCGAGAATGCAAAACGAAACAATCTGAAGAATGTGCGTGTCCTTGCCCCCGAAGAGGTCGGCCCCAATGACCGATATGAATTGATTTGGTCAAACCCGCCCATTCGCATCGGCAAATCTGCACTGCATGACCTACTCGACGAATGGATGCAGCGATTGACCTCACAAGGAAAATCACATCTTGTTGTCAGCAAAAACCTTGGTGGAGATTCCTTGGCTCAGTGGCTGACCGAGCGAGGTTTCATCACGAAGAAACTTGCAAGCAGTAAAGGTTTTCGAGTCTTTGAGGTTGCCGCTCGTCAGTAGCGCTTTGGGTCTGCATGCACGCGCAGTGCATTTCCGAATTGTTCACGTAGTTGCTGTACCGCATTGGATAACACTTCAGCATCAGTGGACTTGAGAATCGCTGAACTTTCCTCGCGCGCAATATCGACCCCAGCAATGGTCGGTATGTCATCGACAGATTTCGGAGCCACGACATTGATTCGCACCATCGATGCAAATGGTGGCATCAAGAACATGCGGCGTTGCGCAAGATCATTTGCCATCCACTGCAGCAAGGCAGATTGAGGGTCTGCACTTGCAAGCGCAATCAACAATGGATGTTTTGGTTGACGAGTTTGAACAATGATTCGTCCGTTGCTTCCCACGAGTCGAGCTGCACGTGCAACGAGAGCCAAGACCTCACGTGAAGCTGTCAAGCGCGGTGCACTGAGGTCTCGATCGATATCAGCAAAGACCACGGCATCTGATTGCGGTATGCGGTACAGAACCGCTTCTGTACCGATGAACACACTCCCCTTTGTCCATGAATCATCTGCATCGGCGGTGACTTCAACAACGGGATTACGAGTTGACTTCACCACTTGGGAAACAAGCTGAGAAACACCACCACGCGGAACTACGAAAGCCGTACGACCACACGAGATACAGACGGAGCCTGCAGTGGTGTTGCACCGCATACAGAGAAGTTCGCCCTCATCGGATTGAGTCAGCAACGAGGAACATGTCGAACACGACTGCACGGCACGGCACGACTTGCACGTAATGAGTCGCGCCTTCCCTTTGGTATTCAACACACAGACAGTGGTCGCTCCACTTGTGGTGATGCTGCTGAGCATTTCGCTGGAAAGCAAGGAGCCTGCCACTGGCACATCATCAAGATTCACTACTTCGACGCGCGGCCATGCAGTTTCGCTGTGCACCACAGTCATTGATTCGGAAAAAAGATGCAACGCATCTGCCGATGGCACCGCAGATGTCAATACGCAGGGAACGCCTGCTCTGCGTGCGCGCTCTTGCGCGACATCAGCCGCATTCCAAGTTGGCGCACGTTCCTCGTGATGCAACTCATCGTGTTCGTCAATCACCACAATGCTGGACATTCCTTCACATGGCGCAAGCACCGCAGAGCGTGCACCGATGACAATGTCAACGCCAGACTTCGCTGCATCCCAATCGTCGGGCACCAAAGCTGTTGTGAAGCCTCGCCGGCGAAGTGCAGCTGCACCCATCACAGCCATGCGTTGCGTCGGACACACCACCAACACTGAACCGTTTCGTGCCGCCTCGGCAACAACATTCAGTGCAGATGCAAGTGGCGGGACAACCAACAAGCCGCCTCCGCGAACAACGAGTTCACGCGCAGCGGTGGTCACCGAATCATCGGGAAACGAAATCTTTTGACCGCGTCGAGGATTGACATGTCGACCGCGCATACGAGGCGCCGATGCACTACTGAGAGTTGCACGCCAACTTCCGAACCATCGTTGCGACATCCATTTGGTCAATGGGATAACGCTTGGATCAACACCGTCTCCAGAAACAGAGACAATGGGAACGAGACGTGAGATGTCTACCTGCACATCAGTGCGCTCTTCGGCACTGCCTACTTCAACAACCCAGCCACCGACACGACGGCCATTGAGGTCAATACGAACTCGAGTCCCTCGGCCAACACGTGGCACAAGGGACTCGGGTACGAGGTAATCGAAGACTTTGTCGATGCCCGATACTTCGGGCACCACCGACGCGATGATCGGTGACAGACAGGTCAGAGCTTGACGGCGGACTTGAAGTCCGAGAGACGCGAGAGCGCTTCCCAGGTGAACTCAGGCTCGTTACGACCGAAGTGGCCGTATGCGGCTGTCTTCGAGTAGATCGGACGCTTGAGGTCAAGGTCACGCACGATGGCGCCAGGACGGAGGTCAAAGACTTCGCGCACTGCAGCTTCGATGGACTCTTCGCTCACATTGTTTGTGCCGAATGTTTCCACCAAGATGCTAACGGGCTGTGCCATACCAATTGCGTATGCAACCTGTACTTCGCACTTGTCTGCCGCACCAGATGCAACGACGTGCTTTGCAACCCAGCGAGCGGCGTATGCAGCAGAGCGGTCCACCTTTGAAGGGTCCTTACCGGAGAATGCGCCACCACCGTGACGACCCATACCACCATATGTGTCAACGATTATCTTGCGGCCGGTTAGGCCGGTGTCTGCATGTGGTCCACCCAAAACGAACTTGCCGGTTGGGTTGATGTAGATCGCAGGATTGTCACCCTTGAATGCCTCAGGGATGGTGGGCAAGATGACCTGCTCGATGAGGTCAGGACGAATCTCAGTTTCACGGTTCACACCATCGCGGTGCTGTGTGGAGATAAGAACTGTGGTCAGGCGAACTGGCTTGCCGTTCTCGTACTCAAAGGTGACCTGAGTCTTACCGTCAGGGCGAAGGTACGGCACGAGACCGCTCTTACGCACTTCGGTGAGACGCTCTGCCACGCGGTGAGCCAACCAAATTGGCAACGGCATGAGATCAGGAGTGTCGTTACATGCGTATCCGAACATCATTCCCTGGTCGCCAGCGCCCTGAGTGTTCAACACGTCTTCTGCGCTCTGACCGCTACGAAGTTCTTCCGACTTGTCAACGCCCTGTGCGATGTCGGGGCTCTGTGCGTCAAGCGCAACAAGAACGCCGCAGGTGTTGCCATCGAAACCGAATGCTGCGTCGTTGTAGCCAATGCGATTGATGGCTTCACGAGCGATCGCTGGGATGTCGACGTATGCGTCGGTGGTGATTTCACCGGACACGACGCAAAGACCCGTGGTGAGAAGTGTCTCACATGCAACGCGGCTGTTGGGGTCCTTCGCAAGAATGGCGTCAAGAACCGAGTCGGAAACTTGGTCCGCCATCTTGTCGGGGTGACCCTCGGTGACGCTTTCAGATGTGAACGTGAAATTCCTCACGACAACTCCTTCGTGTTTACGGACGAGGGGCCGTCCGTGATTTGACCACGCTATCTAATACGGCAGTGGCGATATTGTTTTTGTCGGCCAGTTCGACCTGAATTTGCTGCCCATCGGCAGAAAGAATGGTCACCGCATTGGTGTCATGGCCGAATCCGACCCCTGGGGCCGAGACATCGTTAGCCACAATGAGGTCGAGATTCTTGCGCTGCAACTTGCCCTTGGCATTCGCAATGACGTCATCAGTTTCGGCCGCGAAGCCGACCAATGTCTGCCCTGCTGGCTTCGCAGCACCCAAACTCGCGAGGATGTCGGGAGTTGGCTCCAAGGTGATTTCCGGAATGCCATTGTGCTTTTTGATCTTGCCCTCAGCGGCTTGCACGGGGCGAAAGTCTGCAACGGCAGCTGTCATCACCACGACATCGCTGCCAGGGGCATGGACACTCACAGCGTCAAGCATCTGCTGTGCGGTTTCAACCGGCACAACATTGACTCCGGGAAGAGACGAACGGTCGACCGTTGAAATGAGCGTGACCGAGGCACCACGCTTGTGCGCTTCTTCAGCAATGGCATAACCCTGCTTGCCACTCGAGCGATTAGCGATGACTCTCACAGCGTCGATGGGCTCGCGAGTACCACCGGCGGTGACAAGAACAGACATGCCTGCCATGTCGCGACCACTGCCTGACATAGCCGCGTCGATTGCCGAAAGAATCGTTTCGGGATCAGCGAGTCGACCAGTGCCAACATCGCCACCGGCCAAGCGACCTTCTTGTGGGTCGACAACAATGACTCCGCGAGAACGAAGCAACGCAAGGTTGTCCTGCACCGATGGGTGTTCCCACATCTCGGTGTGCATTGCAGGACAAATAACGACTTGAGCGCGTGTGGCAATCAATGTTGCGACGAGAAGATCTTGCGAAAAGCCCATTGCATAAGCAGCAATGACACGTGCTGTCGCTGGCGCAACCACGATGAGGTCGGCAGTTTGTCCGAGACGCGTGTGCGGAATGGGCGATGCGTCATCCCACAAGCTTGTGTGCACGGGCTCTGAGGACAATGCCGAAACAGTCACGGGACCAATGAAGCGATGTGCATCTTCAGTCATGATGGGCGCAACATGTGCACCTGCATCAACTAAACGACGAATGACCTCAACAGCTTTGTACGCAGCGATACCACCGGAGATTCCGACAACAATGCGACGACCGCGTACCGATTCCATAGAACTGTGGCTCACGCGGATTTTCTAAACGGGAAGAACCGGTCTATTCAGCGTCTGCTTCGGCGACGTCGGAAGCGTCATCACCGAATTCGCCAAATGCTTCTGCAGCTTCAAGTTCCATGTCGTCGAATGGAAGGCGCTCGATCTTGATGATCTTTTCAGCAGCGATTTCTTCGAAAGCAATGGACAATGGCTTGCGCGCAACGGAGGAAACCTGTGGTGGCACCATGTGGCCAAGTCCCTCACCCAACTGGTTGAAGTACGAGTTGATCTGGCGAGCACGGTACGAGGCAAGGGTGACCAATGCGAACTTCGAGCCCTCGATGCTGTCACGGTTGAGCAAGCTCTCGATGTTTGGGTGAATCATGGAGTCGTGTTGACGTGACATGTGGGACCTCCGAAGTCGCTTAAAGGCTATCGGCGGGCGCTGCGGGCTGCACCGATAATGCCTTGAATCTCAGCAACAGCACGCTCAAGGTCGTCGTTCACGATGACCACATCAGCCTGCTCGGCTCCCAGGCGTTCTTCGTCCTCGGCCTTTTTCAAGCGCAGTTGGACGTGCTCATCGGAGTCTCCCCGACCTTGCAGGCGACGACGCTGCTCTTCACGAGACGGAGGCTGGACGAAGACCAAAATGGCTTCGGGATGGCGTTCTTTGACCTGTTGGGCACCATGGAGCTCAATCTCAAGAACGATGTCCACGCCAGCATCGACTGCAGGCGATGGTGAACCGTAGAAATTCCCGAGGAATTCGGTCCACTCCAGGAATCCCCCCTGGTCGATTCGGTCCTGAAATGCGGCCTTGTCCACGAAGACATACGCATCTTCGGACTCCCCATCTCGGCGGGCACGTGTTGTCCATGAGCGGCTCAGCCACAAGGCAGGGTCGCGCTGAACAAGGGTTTCCACGATGGTTCCCTTTCCGGCTCCCCCGGGTCCAGAGACAATGACGATGATGGGGTCGGTCATACGGCCTGCCCCACAGCCTGCTGGATGGATGCCTTTTGTGCCTCGGTGAGGTGGCCGAGACGAGCGAACGGATCAACGCCAATATCGGCCAGAAGACGACGACCCGCAACTTTGCCCAGCCCCGGAGTGACATCGAGAAGTTTCACCACATAGACCTGGGCTGCCAAAGAATCAATGGGATCGGCAAGAACCTGGAGAATGTGGCCACTCTGGGCCTTCTGCACAGCAGCAATTCGGGCGTTTCGAAGGCTTTTCACCATCTCGAAGTCGCTGACCGTGCTTTCCATGGGCCAATTGTACTTGTGAGACCCAACAAGAACAGGTGACCTGCCCGTACCGCACTTAGCGGTGGACGAGTGACGTGATGTCGGACCAGGAACTAGCCCCACGCTCTTGTGCGATCAAGGCAGCTTCACGCGCGATGCGCCACGTGGCAGCTGGCTCCGCAAATGACGCGGTGCCAATCTGCACTGCATCGGCACCGGCCATCATCATTTCGACGGCATCAGCACCAGAGGCGATGCCGCCCACTCCGATGATCTGAGCGTTCGGTAGAGCAACACGAACGTCGTGAACTGCTCGCACTGCAATTGGATGGATTGCAGGACCAGAGAGACCGCCACCGCCGTTGCCAAGAGTTGGTCGTCCAGTCTCAACATCGATCTGCATTCCGAGCATTGTGTTGACAAGAGTGAGCGCATGGGCGCCAGCGTCCGTCACCGTTGTTGCCACCTCAACAATGCGATCGGTGTTTGCGCTGAGTTTTGCCCACACAGGAACTTGTACTTGTGCACCGACTGCAGAAATGATCTGTCCGGCCAAAGAAGGATCATGTGCGATGATGCCGCTACGACCTTCAAGGTTTGGACATGACAAGTTCACTTCAACTGCAGCGATGCGGTTTCCGGCAGCGCGCAGTTGATCGGCAGCTATGGAGTACTCCTGCACGGTGCGACCCCAGATGCTGACCACTGCTGTTGCATTCGCAGCTTCGAGTCGCGGAAGCGATTCATCCAACCACGCAACAACACCAGGTCCTTGCAATCCGACAGCATTCACCATGCCCGCACGAGCGAGATGAACTCGTGGCGATGGATTGCCTTGCCATGGTTCGTGGAACAAACTCTTTGCGACAGTCGCACCGAGTTCATTCAGCGGCATGTAGTGATTCAACTCAACGTCGTGCCCTGCAGTGCCCGAAGCAGTCATGAATGGAATCTTCAAGGAGACTCCACCCACTGTGACCGCACCCAGCGTGCGAAGTGCTGCAATTGCGCGACGTGAATTCATCATCGGCCGTGATACTCCTGCAATGAGCACACTTCCACTTCGGAGAGGCGTTGTTCCCACAAACCGTTCACAGCAGCAAGTGCTGCCTCTACCGTTGTCACCGACGACACGCGGTTGGAGTTTGCAGCCTTACGGATTGCTTCTCCGTCTTCACGTGAACCACGTCCGTGTGGAGTATTCACCACAAAACTGATTGCACCTTGCGCGACCAGTTCCACAGCATTGTCCATTGTGGAGCCTTCAATTTCCGACAACTTGCCCACCACGCGGTCAACAGGGAATCCGAACTTGGCGAGATAAGAAGCGGTACCAGTTGTTGCAGCAACACCGAGTCCAAGATCACGCAATCGCTTTGCTACGACCAGACCTGCCGGCTTGTCGCCATCATTCAGTGACAAGAAGACCATGCCCGACGTTGGCAACACAGTGCCTGCAGCTGTTTGTGACTTAACGAATGCACGACCGAAGGTGCGATCGATACCCATCACTTCACCTGTTGAACGCATTTCTGGTCCGAGCGCCGTGTCCACTTCTGGGAATCGGTTGAACGGAAGAACTGCTTCCTTCACCGAGACGTGTCCGCCGCTGACAGGAGGTGTCAGCAGTCCTTCGACGCGAAGTTCTTCGAGCGTTGCACCGAGCATCACGCGGCTTGCCACCTTCGCAAGTGGAACACCTGTTGCTTTCGCAACAAACGGCACCGTACGTGATGCGCGTGGGTTTGCTTCGATGACATACACCGTTGTGCCGAGCACAGCGAACTGAACATTGATGAGTCCACGCACGTCAAGTGCGGTTGCAATTGACTTGGTGTATTCGCTGATGACTTCTACTACCCACGCAGGAAGCGTCTGTGGCGGAATCGCACAAGCAGAGTCACCAGAGTGAACGCCTGCTTCTTCCACGTGTTCCATGACTCCACCAATGAGTACTTCACCGGTGTGATCGCGAATAGCGTCGACGTCTACTTCAGTGGCATCTTCAAGGAAACGGTCGATGAGAACGGGGCGCTCCGCTGAGAGGCCGCCTTCCTTACCAAGGCTTCCATCACTTGCCATTTGTTCCATTGCACGTTGCAGCGCATCTTGATCGTGAACAATCTGCATTGCACGACCACCGAGCACATAGCTAGGACGTACAAGCACAGGGAAACCAACACGAGTTGCGATCACTTTTGCTTCATCGACCGTGACAGCTGTGCCACCCGGAGGCTGCGGGATGGAGAGCTGATTACACAACTGATTCCACTTCTCACGGTCCTCGGCAAGGTCAATCGAGTGCGGAGACGTACCGGCAATCAACGCTGGGTCAATGAGACCGGATAACTTCAACGGTGTTTGTCCGCCGAGACTCACAATGACTTTCGGCGCTACCCCACCAGAGGCAATCGTTTCTGCAGCGATGACGTTCAAGACATCTTCACGAGTCAGCGGTTCGAAGTACAAACGGTCTGATGTGTCGTAGTCGGTGGAGACGGTCTCTGGGTTGCAGTTAACCATCACTGTTTCGAAACCTGCGTCACGCAGCGCGAAACTGGAATGCACACAGCAATAGTCGAACTCAATTCCTTGACCAATGCGGTTTGGACCTGAACCCAAGATGATGACTCGAGGACGATCCGAGTGACGCACCTCTGTTTCATCTTCGTATGTTGAATAGTGATACGGAGTCTCGGCAGCGAACTCAGCACTGCATGTATCAACTGTCTTGTATGTAGGAATAACACCCAAAGACTCACGTTGAGCACGCACCGTCATTTCATCGGATGACCACAGGTACGCAAGCTGTGAGTCAGAGAAACCTAGACGCTTTGCCCGGCGCATCTGCGCGCGAGTGACGTTTTGGACCTTGATGTCAGCCATTGCATGACGTTCATCAATGATGATTTGCATCTGGTCAAGGAACCACACATCAATCTTTGTTGCCTCATGCACGCGATCGACACCCATGCCGCGTCGCAGTGCTTCGCCCACTTGGAAGATTCGCTCTGGTGTAGCAATCGCTGCTTTCGCCAGAAGTGCTGCATCATCAAGTGAGTCATAGAGAGATTCACCGGGATCACAATTGAGACCAAGTCGACCCTGCTCAAGAGAACGAAGGCCCTTCTGCAAACTTTCGGGGAAGGTACGACCGATGGCCATCGCTTCACCAACGCTCTGCATTTGTGTGCCGAGAATGCCGGAAGTGCCAGGCAACTTCTCAAAGGCCCAACGAGGAATCTTTGTCACGACATAGTCAATGGTGGGCTCGAAACTTGCTGGTGTTGCACGAGTGATGTCATTAGGAATTTCATCCAATGTGTAACCAACGGCCAACTTTGCTGCAATCTTGGCGATGGGGAAACCTGTCGCCTTTGATGCGAGTGCGGATGAGCGTGATACGCGTGGGTTCATCTCAATGACGACCATCTCACCGTTGGCAGGGTTCAGTGCGAACTGAACATTGGAGCCACCGGTTTCAACACCAACGCGACGGATGCAAGCAAGAGCGGCATCGCGCATCTTTTGATATTCCACATCAGACAAGGTCTGCGCAGGCGCAACCGTGATGGAGTCTCCGGTATGCACACCCATCGGATCGAAGTTCTCAATGCTGCAGATGATGACGCAGTTGTCTGCCTTATCTCGCATCACTTCAAGTTCATATTCCTTCCAGCCAACGATGGAAGTCTCAATGAGAATTTCTCGAATGGGGCTGGCATCAAGACCGT
The DNA here is from genome assembly GCA_937927625.1 of uncultured Actinomycetes bacterium. GTDB lineage: Bacteria > Actinomycetota > Acidimicrobiia > Acidimicrobiales > Ilumatobacteraceae > UBA2093. The sequence goes on from CALBSD010000070.1 coordinate 23,915, forward strand.
CAGTGACGATCTTCAAGAACTCTTCCATTGTGTTGGCAATGCCCGTACCGCGACCACCAAGAATGTACGCAGGACGAATGATGACCGGAAGACCGATCTCTTCAAGGACTGCGAGCGACTCTTCCATGTTGTGGGCAACACCACTCTTTGGAACATTGAGGCCAATCTCAATCATGGCTTGCTTGAACTTGTCGCGGTCCTCTGCTGTTGCAATTGCTTCAGCGTTTGCACCGATGAGCTCTGGGGTTCCGGGAACTCCGACGAGTCCTTGCTCATACAAAGCCATTGCAAGGTTGAGCCCTGTCTGACCACCAAGAGTTGGCAACACTGCATCGGGCTTTTCACGCTCGATGATCTTGGCGAGAATCTCTGGCGTGAGCGGTTCGATGTACGTGCGATCCGCGAAGTCGGGGTCGGTCATAATCGTTGCTGGGTTTGAGTTCGCTAGAACGACTCGATATCCCTCTGACTTCAACACTCGACATGCCTGAGTACCTGAATAGTCAAACTCACATGCTTGGCCAATAACAATCGGGCCAGAACCGATGATGAGGATGTTGTGGATGTCATTACGGCGTGGCATTACTTGCCCTCCATCATTTCGGCGAATTGTGCAAAGAGATAACGACTGTCATGTGGCCCCGGCCCTGCTTCAGGGTGGTACTGCACACTGAAGGCACGATGCGACTTCAAGCGCATTCCTTCATTCGTGTTGTCGTTGAGGTTGAGATGCGTGATGTCTGCGACTGCAGCAAGTGAGTCGGGGTCAACACAGAAGTTGTGGTTTTGGCTCGTGATTTCCACTGCGCCAGTTGCAAGGTTTCGCACTGGATGGTTGCCGCCATGGTGACCAAACGGAAGCTTGAACGTGTGACCATCGAATGCACGTGACAAGAGTTGGTGACCAAGACAAATTCCGAATGTTGGTGTGCCGGCTTCGACAATGGCGCGAATGGCAGCTGTTGCTCCCCCCACCATCTCTGGGTCACCAGGTCCGTTAGAGAGGAAGACACCCTGCGGAGCCATCGCTAAAACTTCTTCGGCAGTTGTCGAGGCTGGCACCACTGTGACTGTCGCGATTTCTGCAAGGCAGGAAAGAATCGTTGACTTAATGCCGAAGTCGTAGGCGACAACTTTAAATTTTCCGTTGCCGTAGTTATAGGCAGCAGGAGTTGTGACCTGGCTGACCAGGTCGATTCCGGCTGTACCGCTGTCGGCTTTTGCTGCGGCCAGCAAACTTGCTTGGTCTGCAGTACCAAATGCTCCACGGAGTGAACCCGAGTCACGAAGGATGCGAGTGAGACGACGTGTGTCAATTCCAGCGATGCCGGGAAGAGAATGCGCCTTCAACATTGCATCAAGACTCTGTTCGCTACGCCAGTTACTTTCACGTCGCGCCATGTCGCGCACGATGACACCGCGAGCAAATGTTCCGCGAGACTCGTCATCAAGATGCGTTGTGCCGTAGTTACCGATGTGCGATGTCGTGAAGGTGATGATTTGACCGGCATACGAAGGGTCTGTCATCACTTCTTGGTAACCAGTCAAGGTGGTGTTGAACACAACTTCACCCACTGCGATTCCGTTTGCAGGAACGTGGCCAATTGCCTCGCCCTCAAATACAGAGCCATCCTCGAGAACGAGAGCTATTTCGGTAATTGCATTACTCACTTCAGTGCCTTTCCATCGCGTACAACCAGTTCGCCGTTGAAGATTGTGTGGCGTACGCGGCCACGCAATTCCATGCCGTGATACGGCGTGTTTCGGCTCTTACTTGAGAGATCATCGCGAGAGACAGTCCATACGGTGGTGGTGTCCCACACTGCGATATTTGCCGGCTCCCCCACTGCGATGGGGCGACCATGACGTTCTGTCAATTCAGCGATGCGCGCTGGCGCCCATGACATGAGTGATGCGATCTGCTGGGCGTCTACCGCTACAGCAGTATTCAGGACACCCAACGCCGTCTCGAGACCCAACATGCCTGGAGGCGCATCATCAAGTGGTTGTTCTTTGGTGTGCCCCGCATGCGGCGCGTGATCTGTGGCGACTGCATCAATTGTTCCGTCAGCGATACCAACTTTTAATGCTTCGATATCTTGCGCTGTTCGTAACGGCGGATTCACTTTGAAAACTGGGTCGAAACCGCGCAACAACTCATCTTGGAGTGCAAGGTGATGCGGTGTTACCTCAGCAGTGATGGGAAGACCGTCGGCTTTGGCCGCACGGACAAGCTCGACACTTCCTGCCGTTGAGAGATGCAGGAAATGCATCTTTGCCCCCGTCGCACGAACGAGTTCAATATCCCGACGCACCATCTGCTCTTCTGCCGCCGATGGCCAACCAGGCACGCCCATGCTGGAACAGCATTCACCGTCATGCATCACTGCACCTTTGGTGAGCGATGCAACTTCACAGTGCTGCGCCATGGTGACACCGAGTTGTTTACCCAGCATCAACGCACGTTGCATGAGATGCGAATCTTGAACACCGGTGCCGTCATCAGTAAAGAACGTCACGCCTTCTTCAGCCAGACGCGCATAAGGCGCCATCTGCTTTCCGAGTCGACCAATCGTGATGCAGCCACTTGGGACGACCTCGCACAGGCCCGCTGCAATTCCTTGCGCGCGCACAAAGCGAACAGTTTCGACATTGTCTTGTGCTGGGTCAGTGTTAGGCATCGCAACAACTGCGGTGTATCCACCGAGCGCTGCAGCCCGACTACCCGATTCGATTGTCTCGGCTTCTTCTTTGCCAGGCTCACGCAAGTGAGTGTGAAGATCTACAAAACCCGAGGACACAAAACATCCACTGCCATCAAGAACGATGTCGGCATCGTGCGTGCCACCAACTGCAGCGATAATGCCATCGACGATGAGAACGTCTGCGACAGCAACGGAGTCGGGGTTCACCACGGTGGCGCCGCGAATAACGATGGAAGCACTCATGATTCGGCTCCTTGCTGCAATGTTGATGTCGCTCCGCTACCGAGGAGAGAGAACAACACCGCCATACGAACATTCACGCCGTTCTTCACCTGCGTGAGAATGCGAGAACCTGGAACATCTGCGGGGTCCACGATGAGTTCCACTCCGCGATTGATCGGACCAGGATGCATCAGGATGGCTCCACTTCCCATACGGGCGGCGCGTTCTGGCGTCAGGGAATACGTTGCGCAGTACTCAGGAAGTTTCGGGACGATGGCAGAGTCCATACGTTCCAGTTGCATACGCAACATGTAAAGAACATCAACGTCAGCAACGACGTCGTCAATAGTGGGCCGGACTTCGACTCCCCACGATTCGATATTTCCTGGAAGAAGAGCTGGTGGCGCAACGACAACCACATGCGCACCGAGGCGACGGAAAATATCGATATTGCTTCGCGCAACACGCGAATGCTTGATGTCGCCCACAATTGCAATTGAGCGACCCTGCAGCGAATCTTTTGTTCCATATTCTCGAGTCACTGTGTATGCGTCCAACAGACCTTGGGTGGGATGCTGATGCCAGCCATCCCCTGCATTAATCACCGATGCATCAGTCCATTGAGTAATCGTTTGCGGTATGCCACTTGATTTGTGACGAATCACAAGCGCATCGATCCCCATCGCGGACAATGTCTCGATGGTGTCTCGAAGACTCTCGCCCTTATTGAGGCTGGAACTTGAAGCCATGAACGTCATGACATCTGCCGACAAACGCTTTGCAGCAGTTTCAAAACTCAGGCGAGTACGCGTTGAGTCTTCAAAGAAGACGCTTGCGATCGTCTTTCCTCGCAGTGCAGGAACTTTCGGCACTGTTCGCGTGTTGATCTCAGCCATGTGGTCGGCCACATCCAAGATGCCGACAATGTCGTCGACACTGAGGTCATGAGTTGACAAAAGATGCTTCATTGCTCCACCGCCGTCACGATGACTCCTTCGGGCCCCACGGAAACTTCATCGGTCATATGCGTGGGGATGTTCTTGCCGACATAGTCAGGTCGAATCGGCAATTCACGGTGACCGCGATCCACCATGACAGCGAGCTGAACAGCGCGTGGGCGACCGTGGTCGTTTAATGCTTCCAGCGCAGCACGAACGGTTCGACCCGTGAAGAGAACATCGTCCACCAGCACGACTGTTCGACCGGTCAGATCAACGGGGATGTCTGTGGGGGCTGACAGAACGACTGGACGGAGACTGAAGTCATCTCGATACATCGAGATATCCACGGCACCCAGCGGAACCACCACTGACTCGGAAAGGCGATTGACGTTCTCACACAATCTTTCAGCGATCCATACACCGCCGGTCTGCATTCCCACGATGACTACTTGGGAGAGATCACTATTTCGCTCCACAATTTCATGAGAAATGCGAGTGATGGCACGCGACACATCGTCGGCGCCCAGAATCTCAGTTCCCATCACAGCCGCGATGCTCACTTGAATGAGATGGGCTGATTGTTGGGCATGAAAAACGCCCCTCGCGAGGGGCGTGCGTGCATGAAAACAGTTCGAAGCATGTATTCCTTCCGTTCGAGCCTCACAGGACTCGTTTTACGGTCGACACCACTATACACAAGACGAAAGGTGCCACCTAAGGCTGGATGCGCTTGAAGAGCTGCCAGAACTGGTTGCTGTCAATCTCTTCAAATTCACCGCTGACCGTTGCCCATGTCCAGCGCAGTTGCTCTGACATGGCCCGTGGAAGAACCACATATTCCACATCTTTGGCAGCAGGAAGAACTTTTCCGGACAACGAATCGTCCACCCCGTAGTACAACCCCGAAAACGGATTGGGGAAGAAATAGATCTGACGGCGATGCCCCAAGTGGGTGGTCAGTGGGTCATATGCAGAAACCACAGCGTCTGAGGGAATCTTCCGGATGATGTCGAGCCCAGCTTTCGCCACTGGCGAACCTGCCGTGAGCGCAACCCTCGGATGGGATGCCAAGGGGTGGATTCCCCACATAGTGAAGGTCACAAGAGTGCAGGCAACTGCACCCGCCAACGCCACTCTGCCCCATCGTGGACCCAACTTGGCGATGCCCACCACCGTTGCAACCAATAGTGGCGCGATCGCGATGATCGAATAGTGATATTCAATTTGATGCTGATACCAAAAAGTGCTGACGACATTTGAGGCGAGTACGGGAAGCGCAAGTGCCGCAACTGACGGCGCCAAAACGAAGAGAGCCGCAAACGGCGCAGCCATTTTGAAGAGATACAACGGACGGTTGTCATCCCAGAGGTATTTGGCGACTGTTGCAGGATGCAGCACTAGTTCTTTTAAGAACCCACCGACACCACCGTACGGAATACGCCAACCATTACGCGTGGGCACGCCAATGAGATGTTTCATCATCACAAACATGCCGAGCCCTGTTGCCACTACTGATGCGAGAACGGTGAGAAATCCTTTCCGCTTGTCGAATCTCCACGCCACATAAAGACCTACCGGCACCATCACCAGCAAGACGTCTTCTTTCACCAACAGCGACAACAAAACAGCAATGGCGAAGAGCCGCCACTTCTTTGTGAACGCTGCAAAGAGAACCAACGGAATGAAGAGAGCGAGAAATGAATCCGGATGGAAGTTCTCCATCGCTCCGCCATTCAGTGCAGGGTTGGCAAGCCACATGAACGCAACACAGAACGCCATCGCACTGCTTTTCAAAAGATGTTTTGCCAAGAGGTACATCGGGATGGCACCACCCGCGACAACAATCGCTTGCACAACAAGCAAGGCTATGGTGCTCGGGGCAATCCAATACAGCGGAATAAGAAGCAGAAGAATTAACGACGCATGATCGCCCAATAAATTGCGCCCCATCAAAGTCACAAAAGGGGCATGCCCACGCGACATCAACCACAGACCCTGGTCATACAAACCAACGTCATACGAAAATGTGCCAAGTCCATTGTGCAGATCAATGGCAATCCAGGACATCCAGGCTGCATGCGCAACGCACATGACAAGCAATGCCCAACCCCACCCCGATATGCGACGGAGGCGATCCTGAATATCAGGAAGACTGAGTCGAAGGTGTCCGGCGGTCACCGAACAATCATTGCCCAGATGTGCGTGTTTGTTTTGCCACGGCGGCTAAAACACCATTAACAAAACGTCCCGAATCATCGGTGGAGAAACGCTTGGCCAGCTCCACAGCCTCATCGATGACGACCGCAACGGGAACGTCGGGGCGAGCCATCAACTCAAAGATGGCAAGACGCAAGATGGCACGGTCAAGCGCCGGCATGCGATCAAGTGCCCAACCTCGTGCATGAGTCTCAATGGACGCATCAATTGCTTCACGATTGGCGTCAACACCAACGAGCATCGTGCGAGCGAGATCCTCAGAAGCAACGCCACGTTCTGCCATCAATTCAATTGCAGATGCTGAGCGCTGCTCTGCTTCGTACAACAAAATGACCGCTTGTTCGCGCGCGTCGGTGCGCTCGTCATTTGGACGGAATGATTCCGCGTCAGATGTCATTAGACGCGAGTGACGTAATCGCCGGAGCGAGTGTCAACTTTGACCTTGTCGCCCACGTTCACAAAGAGAGGAACCTGAATCACTTTTCCGGTCTCGAGAGTTGCTGGCTTCTTTGCGCCAGAGACGCGGTCACCTTGTACACCAGGTTCGGTATCAGCGATCACGAGTTCCACTGATGCAGGAATTTCAACGGTCACAATTTCGCCGTTGTGGTACGCGATGATGGCCATTGCCTGCTCAATGAGATAGTCAGCAGCTTCACCGAGTGCAGCGGGTGCGATGTTTGTCTGGTCGTAGGACTCAGTATCCATGAAAACGAAATCTTCGCCGTCCTTGTACAGAAACTGCATGTCACGCTTGTCGAGGATGGCCTGCTCCACGCGAATACCTGCGTTGAAGGTCTTTTCAAAAACGTTGCCGTTGCGAAGGTTGCGCAACTTGGTGCGGACGAATGCGCCGCCCTTCCCTGGCTTCACGTGCTGGAATTCAACGACCGTGAAAAGGCCATTGTCGAGCTCGAGGGTGATTCCGTTCTTCAGATCGTTTGTGGTGATCGCGGGCATGAGAGTTCCTTGGGACTGAGAGTGAGAATGCGGCACTCGGTGCCGGTGACAACGACCTGATCTTCGATCCTGACGCCGCCAACCCCTCCACGATAGAGCCCAGGCTCTACGGTCACCACCTCATTGAGGTCAAGCACTGCACTGCAGCGAGGAGAAAAGATGGGTTCTTCATGGATATACAGCCCGATTCCATGCCCCGTGCCATGCACATATTCATGTTCCAGACCTTCACGTGCGAATACTGCGCGGACGGCTGCGTCTATCTGTGACCCCACGACCCCGGCGGTCACAGCGCGCACTCCCGTAATTTGAGCTTCTTTTACAACGTCATACATTCGCTGGTATTCAGCGCTCCACTCGCCCACTTTGATGGTGCGCGTCATGTCGCTTCGATAGCCGTCAAGTTCAGCGCCGAAGTCAATCACGACACCATGGCCAGATTCGATGACATCGTTTGTTGGTTCATGGTGTGGTCGAGCACCATTCGGTCCTGTCGCAACGATGGTGTCGAATCCGACATCATCGGCACCATTATCGCGCATCACCGAATCAAGGCGATTGCGAACCTGTTTTTCAGTTTTGCCACAAATGCCATCGGCAACCACCGATTGCAAAGCGAGATCAGCAATTGCCGCCGCACGAGCCATGAGATCAATTTCCCACTCATCTTTCACACGACGCAAAGCATCTAAAGATGTTGGTTGCGCAACAACCGTCATCTTCTTAGACAAATCATTGTGACGCGCTGCGGTGAGGTGCTCAAGATCGACAGCAACCTCATTGCCGTGCACTGCGGAAGCTATCAAGCCGTCAATGCCATCACGAGATCCCGCGAGAACCACTTCAACATCCGCTCCTGACTTTTGCACTTCATGCTGAGCCCGTTCGAGGTAACGCCCATCGACGAACAACCGTGCATGCCGAGTGCTTCGCTGGATGAGCAGTTGCGCAGTACCGCCCGTAAACCCGGTCAGCCAACGAATGTCCTCCAGGCGAAGAATGAGGAGAAAATCAGCGCCATCGATTGTCGCAAGACGATCAAGACGTGATGCGATATTCATCAGGCCGACGTGAGCTGAACAAGTGCCTGCACAGCAAGCGAATAGCCAACACCGCCGAAGCCCGAGATGGATCCATCAACGACGCCAGAGAGAACACTGACATGGCGGAATTCCTCGCGCGCACCAGGATTCGACAAATGAACTTCAATGACTCGTCCAGGGAAGGAACGAAGTGCATCATGCAGTGCCCACGAGTAATGCGTGAAGGCCCCAGCGTTAATAATGATGGCGTCATGGACACCCTTTGCTGCATGAACAGCATTCACCAAGTCTGATTCTGAATTGGATTGAAAATCACTCACGGAAATTCCATGACTCTGCGCGGCTAAAGCCACAGTCGCTACGTGGTCTGCAAGTGTTGCAGTTCCGTAGACCGAAGGCTCACGAGTGCCGAGAAGATTGAGGTTCGGTCCGTGAAGCACAAGAATGGATGACAACGACATGTCTCCACGGTACTCCCACCGATTCAAGGTGGAGAGTGATTAAACCCAATGCCTGAGTACTTATGACAATCGCTGGGCAAATGCAGTGAGAGCCGCACGGATATCGGACTCGAGCACGCCAGGAACGATTTCCAGCCCTTGCGCTGAATCCAGCACAAAAGTGATTGATTCCAACGCCTTCTTGTCACGGCCCATCGCGGCAATCAAACGACCTTCGTCGAGACCTTGAGGCATCGCAAGATTGATGCCATACACCTCGTTGACCACGCGGTAGTGCTCTTCCACTCGCGCTGCATCGATGCGACCCATGACTTGAGCCAAATGAGCTGCAAACAAGAGACCAAGCGCTACAGCTTCACCGTGCGCCATTTCAAAGCCAGTTTCAATTTCAATTGCGTGTGCCAGCGTGTGCCCGTAGTTCAACAAAGCACGCACTCCACCTTCACGCTCATCTGCAGCAACGATGTTTGCCTTGATCTCAATACTGCGCGCGACTCGCTGAGCGAACGGAAGTTCATCAAGGTTCTCACGGGCGATGAAGTGATACTTTGCCATCTCGCCCAAACCACAACGCATTTCACGCGGAGGCAACGTCTCAAGTGCATCAAGGTCGCAGACAACGCCGTGTGGTTGCCAGTAAGCACCGACGAGGTTCTTTCCTTCTGGGATATTGACACCGGTCTTTCCGCCGACTGCCGCATCGATCATTGCAAGCAACGACGTTGCAACATGTACAACCGGAATACCGCGGTGGTACGACGCTGCTGCGAAACCAGCAATGTCTGTCACCATTCCCCCACCGACACCGACGACCACATCGTTACGAGTAAGACCCGCCTGTGCGAAGGCACTGCACAACATTTGAATTGTTGTGAGCGACTTGAACTCTTCTCCGACACCAATCTCATGCACTGTGACTTCATGATTCGGAAAGTCGGGAATGAGATGGGATGGGACACCTGCCTGCGTCACGACTGCGACGCGCTTTGCCTTGGCGGGAAGAAGAGCTGCAGTTTCTGCACGAGCACCATGACCAACAACAACGTTGTACGTGCGATCACCAAGGTCGACTGTTACGCGATTCATCTCACTCATTGCTACCGCCTCCATATTTGATTGCCTCGTCGATTGCGTCAATCAACAACGTGCAGACAGATTCTTGTGATCGATCAGAGACATCCACCACAATGTCGGCCACCGCCGAGTACATCGGTGCTCGTTCTTGGGAAAGACGAACCAATGTTCCTTCGCGATCATCATCAAGCAAGGGACGGTGCCCACCTTTTGCTGTTCTTTCCGCAAGAACCTCAGGACGAGCATGAAGCCACACCACAAGAACTCCCGACTCTGAGCGAGCATTGTTGATGAGGTCTCGATTCTCGGCACGAACAACGACGCCGCCTGCCCCAGCGATGACGGCACCATGAGGGGAACGAAGACAATCAGAAAGAACATCAGACTCAATGTCACGAAATGCTGCTTCACCATCATCAGCGAATACTTGACGCACTGATTTCCCTGCGCGAGATTCCACCAACTTGTCGGTGTCAAGACAGTCAAGGTTGTAATGCGTTGCCAAGGTTCGTGCAACGGTGGACTTGCCAGTTCCCATGAGTCCGATCAGGACGATGGTGAGGCGGTTCTGGGTCACGACTCCAGTGTCGCCTCAAACGAGGCTGCATTGCGAACGAATTCTGCAAGCGAGTCGCCGCCGAACTTGCGCTGAGCTTCAGCCGCAAGCACTAGTGCAACCATCGTCTCGGCAACAACACCCAAGGCCGGCACTGCGGTGACATCGGTTCGTTCTTTGAAACTGACCGTTTCTTCCTTGGTCACAATGTCAACTGTTTTCAACGTTGGCTTATTGAGCGTTGCCAGTGGCTTCATGGCAGCGCGCACGATGAGTGGCTCACCTGTCGTGATGCCACCTTCGGTACCGCCAGAGCGATGACCCTCGCGCACATACTTCTTGTTCGCTGCATCCCACATGATGGGGTCGTGCGACTGACTGCCACGAAGACCTGCAGTTTCGAATCCGTAGCCGATTTCCACGCCCTTGACAGCCTGGATACTCATGACGGCTTGCGCAAGCAATGCATCAATCTTGCGATCCCAGTGAACGTGACTACCCAGTCCAATGGGTACGCCATATGCAATCACTTCGACGATGCCACCAAGCGAGTCGCCATCGCGAGCAGCGTTCTTGATTGCAGTAATCATCGCCTCTTCGGCGCTCTTGTCGAAACAACGAACTTCGGATTCATCAATAGCGGCAAGATCGCTCATTGCTGGCAACGAAGAATTGTGCGCCTTTGCATCACCCATCTGAACAACATGACTGAGGATGTGCACACCAATATGCGACAACAGTTGCTTTGCAAGCGCACCGGCTGCAACACGAGCAGCGGTCTCACGAGCACTTGCGCGTTCGAGAACATCGCGAGCATCGGTGAAGCCATACTTCTGCATGCCCACTAGGTCTGCGTGGCCCGGGCGCGGCTGCGTCAAAGGTGTTTCGGTTGCACCTGGCTCTGGCGACATTTCTGCATGCCACTTGTCGCTACGGAACCATTCGGAGTTCTGAATTTCAATCGCGACTGGCGAGCCAAGGGTGCGACCATGACGAACACCACCAACAAGAGTGATGACGTCTTTTTCGAAACGCTGACGAGGTCCACGGCCGTAACCAAGACGACGACGCGCGAGATCTATTTCGATGTCCTCAGCAACGATGGGCAGGCCAGCGGGGAGGCCTTCCACGATGACCGTGAGAGCTTTTCCGTGTGATTCGCCAGCTGTGAGGTACCTAAGCACCGTTTCAGACTACTTGCGGCGAGCGGCAAGTTCCCGTTCTGCGGCCTCTCGCATGGGCACAGCGTCAGGATTCCAGCCAAATTGATACACACATTGACGGCGAGCCTGCTGAATCAGCATCCAGAGACCATCAACAGTGACTGCACCGGCTTGTCGAGCTGCCTTCAGCAATGCCGTATCCATCGGCGAATACACAGCATCGAGAACCACCAAGTTGCGATGCAGCACATTGGCAGAGATGGGTAATTCCTCAGTGTTCATTCCCACCGATGTGGTGTTCACCAGCACCCCGGCTCGACCGATATCTCGTGTCGTACCTAAAACGATGTCGCCACCTGCCTCTTGGGCGGCCGGAGAAAGAGTTCTAACAAGTTCTTCGGCTTTGTCAACGGTGCGGTTGATGATGGCAACCCGAGCACCGCGCCGACCAAGTGCCAACGCAACCGAACGGGCTGTGCCGCCGGCACCGAGAACAACAGCATGCGTACCTCCGAGAAGTGCACCGCCCTGCTGTTCTAAAGCGTCACAACAACCATCGCCGTCGGTGTTATGTCCAGTTGCAACACCATTGTTGAAATCAACACAGTTCACTGCGTTCAATAACTCCGCATCTTCGTCGACAGAATTCAACAACGGAATGATTGCCTCTTTAAGTGGCATGGTGACCGAGAGTCCACGAATACCTTGCGCTTGCAATTCGGAGAACACACGTGCAATCGATGCGGCATCGGCGTCTACTGCGGAATACTCCCCTTCAACAGACTGCGACAGAAACGCTGCGCGGTAAATCGCTGGAGATAACGAATGCGTAATCGGCGTGCCGACAACTGCCGCAAGCAATAAAGGATTATGCGTCACGGCAAGAGTCCGGCCGCTTGCGCTTTCGCGACATTGGCAAGGTGTTGTTCATAAGTAGTTGCAAAAGCGTGACCACCTTCTGCATTAGCTAATACGTAATAGATGTATTGGCATTTGACGCCAGGAGCGAGTCCAACACATGCTTCATCTGTTTTCGGTGGCGTTCCTGCTGGCGCCAATGCTGCCTCAATCGATGCGCGACCGGGATTTGCAATCGGTGTGGGAGGTAGACCTTTATGCAAGTACGTGTTGTATGGCGTATCGGTCGCCTTCATGTCAGTCCATGACATTGCAGGGTCCTGGCCATACTTCACTGCAGCATCAATCTCTAACGGCATTTTTGCAGCAAGACGGTTGTAGATCACTTGTGCAATCTTCGGGCGGTCAGCTGCAACTTTTGCCTCTCGCTCAATCAACGAAGCGATGACAAGTATTTGATACGAGGTGTAGCCGCGCAATTTTGCACCAGCGGTCAGATCAACCTGGCGTGCGACACGTTGCATCATTGCTGCCATGGTGGAGACAACTCGCGCCTCCGAACCATCACCTGATACTTGGTATGTGTCGGGGAACAACAAGCCTTCGAGCGACGTAACGCCTTTCGGAAGCAAGTCGGATTGAACAGAACCGTTTGAAGCAGCGGCAATAAAATCTGCGGGCGACATAAACGTGAGTTTGGACGACAATCGCTGGGCCATTTGAGCCACAGTCATTCCTTCAGGGAACGTCACCGAGATAAAAGTCTGTGCAGGCGGCGTGGACAATGCCTTAATAATTGCGCCCGCGTTATCCCCTGGATGCAACGTGTAATAACCCGGCGACAAATCAATGCCGCCTTTCGTTGACGCATACCAACGGAAAATAGAAGCACTCTTGATGATCTTTTGATCTTCCAACCGCGACGCAACCTTTGAAAGGGTGTCACCGTCGTTGACAGTGAAGTTAATTGCGGCCCCCGGCGTTCCCGATGGATTCAATTGGTGAACAACCCACCAGCCGGTTCCGCCAAGCAACAAGATGGTTGCAACAACGATGGCGACAACCATTCGAATTGGTCCTCGAAGATGTTCCAAACCAGGCACCAACTCTTCGGTTGCACCTTCGGAAACAACGTCCACATCATCCCATGGGTCTTCATGCCAATCATTTGGCAACAACGGATCACTCATCTCGAGCAACTCCCGGCATTCCAGAATCAAGCCACGACTGGAGAATCACAGCAGCTGCCACTTTGTCAATCACTTTGCGACGATCTTGAGCGTTGACACCACGTTCCATCAACACCCTGTCCCCCTCAACGGTGGAACGGCGTTCGTCATGAATGTAGATGGGCACATTCACCACCGTAGCCATCCGCTCTGCTTCCATTCGGGCAGACTTTGCGGCCGATCCTTCAGAACCGTCCATATTGAGCGGTAACCCGATAACAATCGCAACCGCTTCTTCTTCGATGACAAGTTTCGAAATGGCATCGTGGTCTACTCGTTGAGACGCACCGCGTTGAAGAACCGTTAAAGGTGATGCAATAGTTCCGCTGCGATCAGAGGTGGCGATACCGATTCTCTTTGAGCCGAGATCGATACCTAAGACGCGCACGAATATCAGCCGAGCGAGCCGATAACGGCTGCGGCATTCTCCCGAGCAATAGCGAGAGCGTCATCAAGCGCCTCGGGATTCTTTCCGCCAGCAGTAGCAATGTCACCCTTGCCACCGCCGCCACCACCAACTGCTTTCGCAGCATCCTTGATGAGGTCGCCTGCATTGGCCTTCAATGCAGTTGCAGTGGCACCAACGATAGAAACACCGCCGGTGTCGGTAACGCCACCAAGAACAACAGCAGAAATGCCCGACTGTTGACGAACAGCGACGGCAAGATCGCGAAGATCATTTGCCGTGATGCCATCGACGCGTGCAACAACAATTCCATTCACAGCGTCCGCAGCAAGTTCTACTGCGCGGCCTGATGCAAGACGAGCGCGCATGACTTTGAGTTCATCCTGCGCTGCCTTCAATTCATCCAACTTGCGCTGAACACCTGCAACAGCGTCATCGGTCTTCGTACCAACGACGGCAGCTACCTGCTCGAGAATGTCTCCGTTGCGCTGGACGAAGTGCAATGTGTTCACACCTGTCACCGCTTCGATGCGACGAAGGTTTGAACCGATTGATGACTCACCAACAATCTTGATGGTGCCAATATCACCCGTTGCTGAAACGTGAGTACCACCACACAGTTCCGTGGAAGCACCAGCCTTTAACACGCGCACCGTATCGCCGTACTTGTCGCCAAAGAATGCAATGGCACCTGCTGCGAGTGCTTCATCTTTCGACGTTTCAAAAGCGTCGACTGCAACGTTGGACAGCACTTGCGCATTTGCAAGTTCTTCAATCCGTGCAATTTCTTCTGCGGTGACAGAGTCGTAATGGCTGAAGTCGAAACGCAGACGATCTGGTGAGACCAATGAACCGGCCTGCTTGACGTGCTCGCCCAAGACCGTGCGCAGAGCCCAATGAAGAATGTGCGTGCCGGTGTGATTACGACGTGTTGCTGTGCGTGCTGCGGAATCAATACGAGCCGAGACGGCAGAACCTTCTGTTGGAACTCCGGACACAACGCGACAAATGTGACGGCGCAGACCTGGCAATGCGAAGTTTGTATCAACGACCTCTAGTTCGAAGTCAGCACCAGCGATTGTCCCAATGTCACCGACCTGGCCACCGCTTTCCGCATAAAACGGAGTGTGATCCAAGAAGACTTCGACTTGTCCTTCATCGCCTTCGATGACTGCCAGAAGTGTTGACTCAGAGGTTTCATGGACATATCCAACGAACTCAGTGGTTCCGTGCGCTTCCATGACTTCGCGATACGCGCCAACACGATCGCCGTCTGCACGCCCGGACTTGCGAGCATCCTTTGCGCGTGTGCGCTGCTCGTTCATTTCTGCTTCAAAACCTTCAATGTCGACTTCAACACCACGTTCAGCAGCAATCTCTTGCGTGAGTTCCAGCGGGAAACCGTATGTGTCGTGCAGCAAGAATGCTGAACGTCCACTGAGACGCGTTGGGTTTGCCGCAATGTCGTCTTCAAGAATGGCAAGACCAGTCTTCAACGTGTTGCGGAAACGCTCTTCTTCTTTTGTGAGAACACCGATGATGAAATCACGGTTCTTCACGATGTCGGGATAGGCATTGCCCATCACATCAACTGCAACACCTGCAAGTGTTGGCATGACCAGCTTCTCTGTACCCAACAAGAACGCATGGCGCACAGCACGGCGAATGATGCGACGCAAGACATAGCCGCGGTTCTCATTGCTAGGGAACACACCATCGTTGATCAGCATGGTTGCGGAACGAGCATGTTCAGCGAGAACACGGATGCTGAAACTGTCACGATGCTCGTAATCGCCGATTCGATATTCGCCACCCGTAATTTTCTGGGCAGCTTCAATCAATGGGAATAACGCATCGGTCTCCCAAACGGAGTCAACACCTTGCACCAGCGCAAGAATTCGCTCAAGGCCTGCACCGGTGTCAATGCTGGGCTTTGGCAATGGAGTACGGGTGCCATCGGGTGCTTGGTTGTACTGCATGAACACGAGGTTCCAGAACTCCATGAAGCGATCACCATGTGGGTCATTCTGTGGACCACCATCAGGGCCAAAGTCAGGACCGCGGTCATAGTGAATTTCAGAGCACGGACCACATGGACCTGTGTCCCCGGCTTGCCAGAAGTTGTCCTTGTCGCCGAGACGCTGAATCCGCTCCATCGGGACACCGACTTGCTCGTGCCAGATCTTCTCTGCTTCGTCATCGGATTCATGAACGGTGATCCACAAACGCTCTGGGTCAAACCCGAAAACCTCTGTCACCAATTTCCATGACCAGGGAATGGCATCTTCTTTGAAGTAGTCACCAAAGCTGAAGTTGCCCAACATCTCAAAGAACACCAAGTGGCGCTTTGTGCGGCCCACGTCATCAAGATCGTTGTGCTTACCGCCTGCACGGACGCACTTCTGTACGGTCACGGCTCGGTTGTACGGCGCTACTTCATCACCCATGAAGTACGGCTTGAAAGGAACCATGCCGGCCACGGTGAACAGCAATGTCGGGTCATGTGGAATGAGACGAGCCGATGGAACGACGGTGTGCGCTCGGTCGCTGAAGAACTGCGAGAAGGCTGACCTCAATTGGTCTGCGCTACGGGGCGTACCGGAAGAAAGTGGTGAAACCATGAGAGTTCCATTGTACCCATCGCCCCTCTGTGGAACGGGAGGACTTCATGACCGCGTTCGGTCAATTCGGCGTTACGGCTGACGTGGCGCCGGTGGCACAGGCGTGGATTCAGAGGTATTGGTCTTGCTGTACAACGCCACCAATTTCGTCACCAGAGACTTTGCGGTTTCGATCAAAACCGAGAGAATCGCACTAGGGGTCATCTTTTCGGCGGCAGCAATTGCCTTCCGACGTGCCCACAGAACACCAGAGGCACCAGCGATGGCACCCAATACGAACCAGAACAACCGGCGCATCATGCCCCCACCGCTGTGTTCGAAGTTCTACTCATCTGCCTCACGGTAGTACCGCAACTCACCTAATCCCAACGGGCGAAAAGTGGGTGGTTGAGCCGTGGTCGGTGGCGCCTGCCCCGTGCGACCTTCGCGGACATCACTCACTGCGCGACCAATGGCGTCTGTGACTGCACGACTCTTCGGAGCTCGGGACAAATGAATCACGGTGTGGGCCAAATTGTGCATTGCCTCGGGTAAACCGACGCGGTCAAGCGCATCTGCAGCTGCAATGGCCACCAAGAGTGCAGTGTGGTCAGCCATGCCGATGTCTTCGCTCGCAAAAATAATCATGCGACGTGCGATGAAGCGAGGGTCCTCCCCTGCCTCCACCATTCGGGCCAGCCAATGCAGAGCAATGTCCACTTCCGAAGCACGCATCGACTTAATAAATGCAGAGATGATGTCGTAGTGATCATCGCGGCCCATGCGAGACACGCTGGTATCAAGCGCGGTCGTCGCGCTTTCCATCGAAACTGGTCCACCGACAGAAAGTGCGATGGCAACTTCAAGTGCCGTGAGTGCCTGCCGAGCATCACCAGTACAACGACGAGCTAAGAGTTCAACGGCCGCATCATCAGCCTCAACACCATCACGTTGCAACGCGCGCCGCAACAACGTGGCGACTGCAGTTTCATCAACGGGTTTGAGCGCAAAGACAGATGAGCGACTGCGTAACGCAGGATTCACCGAGAACGCTGGGTTCTCCGTTGTCGCTCCCACCAACGTCACAAGGCCACTCTCCACTGCATGCAGCAATGCATCTTGTTGCGTGGTGTTGAAACGATGAATCTCATCAACGAAGACAACAGTGCCGCGATCATCAATCGTGAGCCGGCGCTTCGCTGCATCGATGACTTCGCGAATGTCTTTCACGCCAGCTGTTACTGCAGATAGTCGTTCAAAGTTTCGTTTTGTTGTGCTGGCGACCAATTCCGCCAACGTTGTCTTGCCAGTACCAGGAGGACCCCACAAGATGATGGAGGCCAAACGATCCGACTCAATAAGACGACGCAATGGGCCGCTTGGTCCTACAAGATGATCCTGACCAACGACTTCATCAAGAGATGTTGGACGCATACGGGCAGCCAACGGCGCCCGAGATGCAATGCGCTCCTCTACTGATGCCGTGAAGAGGTCTGGCTCATCCATGGCGAACTAAGCAGTTGCTGGTGGTGGCAACAAACGCAGACCAAGATCTGCCAAGTGTGCTGGTTCGACTTGTGTCGGTGCGTTTGTCATTGGGTCCGAACCACTCTGTGTCTTCGGGAAAGCAATGACTTCACGGATGTTTTCTTCTCCCGCAAGGATTGCAGTGAGACGATCAATACCGAATGCGAAACCACCATGCGGTGGCGCTCCGTATTTGAATGGCTGCAAGAAGAACCCGAAACGCTTGTCAGCCTCTTCATCGGAAATACCCAAGCGGTTGAAGACGCGGCGCTGCAGTTCTGGTTCGTGAATACGAATCGAGCCCGAGCCCAATTCCCAACCATTTAAGACAAGGTCATATGCCAACGCACGAACCTTCAACGGTTCGGATTCGAACAGATGCAAGTCGTCTGGGTGTGGGTGACAGAACGGGTGGTGCCCTGGACGAGGATTTCCCGTAACAGGGTCGACACCGATGAACAGTGGGAATTCGGTAACCCACACGTAACGATATGGACCCTCATGCACAGGTGGACGACCGATGTCGTTACGCAGGGTGCCCAACACTTCGCATGTCGTCATCCACTCATCAGCAACGAGAAGAATGAGGTCACCTTCGACCGCGCCCATTGTGGACACCAACGCAATGCGCTCTGCATCAGAGAGGAACTTGGCAACAGGTGATTCCACGGCCGAGTCTGCGCCGACCTTCATCCATACAAGGCCCTTGGCACCAATCTTCTTGGCACGATCGGTCAACGCATCAAGCTTGTTGCGTCCATAGGCCGCAGCTTCCGGATACGTCGCGGCATCAACACGGATGCCCTTAATGCATTCTGCGCCTGCAAATGCTTTGAATTCGGTGGATGCAAACAATGGAGTGAGCTCGACTAATTCCATTCCGAAACGAAGGTCCGGCTTGTCGATTCCAAAACGTTCCATTGCATCGCGCCATGTGATGCGCTCGATTGTTGGAGGCGCTTCCCCTGTGACTGCCTTGGCCGCTGCAACTACTGCGCGGCCAATGAACTCAAGGACGTCATCTTGCGACACAAACGACATCTCAGCATCCAACTGCATGAATTCGTATTGACGGTCAGCACGAAGGTCCTCATCACGGAGACATTTTGCGATCTGGTAATAACGATCGACACCCGAGACCATCAACAACTGCTTCCACAACTGTGGTGACTGCGGAAGTGCAAAGAACGAGCCGTGCTCTTTACGTGAAGGAACCAAGAACTCACGAGCACCTTCTGGTGTCGACGGCATGAGCAATGGTGTTTCGACTTCGAGGAAACCGTTCTCTTCCATTGCGCCACGGATAGCGCTGTTCACTTTGGCGCGAACACGGAGGTTTTTCTGCATGCGCTCACGACGAATATCGAGATAGCGGTACTTCAAACGAACTGACTCGTCGACATCATCTGCACGTTGGTCTACGGGAAATGGTGGTGGCTCAGCGGAGTTCAACACCTCAACGACACACTCGCCCACTTCTACCTTGCCGGTCGAGAGGGTTGCATTGATTGTGCCTTCAGGACGAGCGCGCACGACACCAGTGATTCGCACCACATATTCGCTACGAACATCGACATCGTTGTCGACGACGCACTGGATGATTCCGGAATGATCGCGAAGGTCAACGAAGGCAAGCTTCTCGCCGTGTTCACGACGACGGCCGACCCAGCCACACACCGAGATGGTGGTGCCGATATGCGATTCATTCAACTCGCCGCACATATGTGTGCGCATTGCGGTCGACTTCATTGTGTGTTCCTCCGGGGATTGCGTTCACCAACGATGGACGCGAGATGGGTGACCAATTCGGCTTGCAAGACGATGCTTTGATCTGAGGTCATCAGGTTACGGACAGTGCAGTTCCCTGCCTCAGCTTCGTCCTGCCCGATGATGACAGCGACGCGCGCACCGCTGCGATCTGCCACTTTCATCTGCGATTTCATACTGCGACCGTCGTAGGCGCGGTCCACCGTAAAGCCAGCTGCACGCAATTCATCCGACAGACGAAGTGCAGCCATGCCGTCGACAACATCAACGATGAAAGCATCGATTTGCGGCGAACCTAGGTCAAACACTTCCTCGCTGTCGCACGCAAGCAGTGTGCGATCGATACCGAGAGCGAAACCAACGCCAGGAGTTGCAGGTCCACCGAGGTCTTCCACGAGGCCGTCGTATCGCCCGCCACCACCAACAGCAGTCTGAGCGCTGTCCAAAGATGTCGACACGAACTCAAAGACGGTGCGCTGGTAGTAGTCAAGTCCGCGCACCAGACCTTCGTTGATTGTGTACGGCACGCCAAGGAGGTCAAGCCCAGCAATGACCGACGCAAAATGAGCACGAGCTTCATCAGACAAGAACTGACCAATGGTGGGAGCACCAGCAACAACTGGCTTGTCTTGCGCGCGCTTGGAGTCAAGAACGCGCAATGGATTGCGCTGCAATGTTGCACGTGCCTCATCCGACAATTCACCAGAACGAGATTCAAGGTACTGACGCAATGCTTCGATGTACGCGGCTCTGTCGGCAAGGTCTCCGAGTGAGTTCACCATCAGTACAACGTTCTTCAATCCCAGCGAAGAGAAAAACTGCCACCCCAGCGAAATGACCTCGACATCGAGAAGTGGGTCAGTACTTCCCAAGACTTCGATACCCACCTGATCAAACTGGCGGTACCGCCCCGCTTGTGCCTTCTCGTATCGGAAGTTGGAACCGGAGTACCAGACCTTCCACGGGGTCGTCGGACGGTGTTGAGCGAAGGCGCGACAAATGCCAGCGGTGTGTTCCGGGCGCAGCGCAATACGGCGACCGCCCTTGTCTTCGAAGTCGTACATCTCTTTGGTGACGACATCAGTTGCGTCGCCAAGACGAAGAAAGACTCCTAAGTCCTCAAACATCGGAGGGATGATGCACTCGTATCCCGCTGATTCAACAATGTCGGCAAATTGAGCCGAAAAGGCACGCCAGCGTCCCGCTTGTGGGGGAAGGATGTCTCGGGTACCCGGACTGGTCTGGAATGACGGCACGACAGGCAAGGCTAGTCGGGCGCACCACCAGGGACGATGCGATATGCGTCGTACACCGAATCAATGGACTTAATCACCCGAAGAACGGACTCAAGGTGGTTCGGGTCGGCAAGCTCAAATTCAAAGCGCATTTTGGCAACGCGGTCAGAACCAGTGTTGGTGCTACAGGCCACGATGTTCACGTGTTGCTCGGACAAGGCATTTGCCACGTCTCGCAACAAGCGTCCACGGTCAAGCGCCACCACCTCAACACCGGCGGTGAAGACGGTGCCCGGCATCGTGCGAGACCACTCCACATCAATCATTCGGGTGGGTTCATCCACCATCAAAGTGACGGCGTTGGCACAGTCAGAACGGTGAACGCTGACTCCTCTGCCCTTGGTGACGAATCCGAGAATGTCATCGCCAGGAACAGGGGTGCAACAACGGGACAGACGAACCAATACGTCTTCAAGACCTTCGACGTGAATACCCGTGGAACTACGACGATCAACACTTGGGCGATCAACTCGCATGGGCATTGCAAGTTGTTCATCACTACCCTCACGACGCACCGCGCGACCAATGCGCTGGGCGAACCCTCGTGCGGACACATGATGTTCACCAACTGCAGCGAACAAGGTGTCGAGGTCCGCCATGTTGAGGGCTTCAAGTTCCTGCACGAACGCATCAGACGTCCAGATGCGCTGCACCGGAAGACCTTCACGGCGCAATTCAGCAGTCAGTTCTTCACGACCAGACTCCACCATGTCTTCGCGACGTTCGCGGGTGAACCAGTTCTTGATCTTTGTGCGAGCGCGTGGCGACTGGACAAACCCCAACCAATCGCGGGATGGACCAGCGTCTTCCACCTTCGACGTGAAGATTTCACAGGTGTCACCTGATGACAGTCGCGCATCAAGAGAAACAAGACGGCCATTGACTCGTGCACCAACGCAAGCGTGACCAACTTCCGTGTGCACCGCATATGCAAAGTCGACGGGCGTTGAATTCAACGGCAGTGTGACAACACGACCCTTGGGAGTGAACACAAAGACTTCTTCTTGTTCAAGGTCGCTCTTGAGGTCGGCCATGAATTCATTGGGGTCAGAAATATCTGACTGCCAATCGATGATGCGATTCAGCCAATCAGAATCGTTCGAGTCGCTTCCCTGCTTGTAGGCAAAGTGCGCAGCGACTCCCCATTCAGCACGTTCATGCATGTCGCGAGTACGAATCTGCACTTCCAATGGCTTGCCACCAGGACCAATCACTGTGGTGTGCAGAGATTGATACAAGTTGTACTTCGGCATTGCGATGTAGTCCTTGAAACGTCCAACTACGGGGCGCCACTTGCCATGAATGCAGCCCAGTGCGCCGTAGCAATCGCGGATGTTGTCGACGATGATGCGAATAGCGACAAGGTCAAAGATCTCATCAAAGTCCTTGTCCTTCTGCACCATCTTTTCGTAGATGCTCCAGAGATGCTTTCCGCGACCAGTGACGTCAGCAGAGATATTGACTTCTGTTAACCGCGCACGAACTTCGGCAATTGCTTTCGCGAGATACACATCTCGTTCTGGAGTACGTGATGACACCAGGTGGTCGAGTTCAGCAAATCGTTTTGGATACAAAGCAGAGAATGAGAGGTCTTCGAGTTGCTGCTTGATTTCCTGCATGCCAAGACGGTTTGCAAGTGGCGCATAGATGTCGAGAGTTTCTTGAGCAATGCGCTGCTGCTTGTCAACGGGAACACCCGCGAGCGTGCGCATGTTGTGCAAACGGTCAGCAAGCTTGATCACCAATACGCGCATGTCGCGTGCCATAGCCACCAGCATCTTGCGCATGGTGGCGGCCTGCTGCGCTTCGCGTGAGTCAAATTGCAAACGCTCGAGCTTTGTCACGCCATCAACAAGATTCGCAACATCGTCACCGAAGTCGCGTTGCACGTCTTCGAGAGTGATCTCTGTGTCCTCTACTGCGTCATGCAATAACGCGGCAGCCAACGAGACATCATCAAGACCGATATCTGCGACAATGCGAGCTACTGCAATCGGATGATTGATGTAGGCCTCACCCGACGAGCGTTGTTGGGTGATGTGAGCAATTCGTGCGGCCTCATATGCACGATTAACAAGAGCCACCGAAGCCTTCGGATGACGTTTGCGATATGCAGTGAGAAGCGGTGCGATTTCCTCAATGGGCGCACTATGGTGCCGTCTCCACGGAAGGACGCGGTCGGCAGTGGCCATGGCTAGATATTACTTGCGCGACTTCTTCCGGGGTCGCGGTGGGTGGCTCAAGATGGCCTCCACTGCGGGAACCGGTGTTGGTGTCGAAGCGTCTGTACCAGTGGAGACTTCGGCGGCACGGCTGCGACGGCTAACAGGAGCACCTGTTGCCATCACATGCGCCATCTCGGTACCGACTGAGATCTGTCCACGCATCGAAGAGTATTCGGGGCTGCGCTCCTTGAGGATTCCCAAGAGCGGTGTAGCGATGTAAATCGATGAGTACGCACCCGTTGCGAGACCAACCAACAGAGCCAAAGCGAATTCGCGTAAAGCCACTGCTCCGAAAACGCCGCTACCAAGGACCAAAAGGCTGAGTACTGGGAGCAGAGCTGCAATGGAAGTGTTCAATGAACGCATCAGCACTTGGTTCATAGAGACGTTGACGATGTCGCCATACGAAACTCGCGAACCCTTGAAGCGGTCCATGTTCTCGATCACCTTGTCGAACACCACGATGGTGTCGTACAACGAGAAACCAAGAATGGTCAGGAATGCGACCACCGTTGCAGGTGTGACCTCAAGACCAAATACTGAATAAACACCAACGCTGATGGCAACGTCATGGATCACTGCAACGATTGCCGCTGTGGCCATGTTCCACTGCTTGAACTTGAAGCGAATGTAGAGAGACACGGCAAGCAAGAAGACCAAGAGTGCCTTGATGGCCTTTGTGGTGACGCTACGACCCCATGTTGAACTGACTTCAGAAATGCTGACGTCATTCACTTTGGTGCCTGAAGCCTTGGCCAACGCTGCTTGCACTGTTGTGGAGACACCTGGCTTGAGTTCATCTGTCTGAATACGGATGCGCTGATTGCTTCCTGAACTCAGAACCTGAAGCTTTGCATTGGTTGCAGAAACCTTGTTGTCCTCGAGCACTTTGCGCGCCTTGTCAACGGTGATACCGCCTTTGACGGGAACTTCAAAAGCGACGCCGCCTTTAAAGTCCATTCCCAAGTTGAGACCCTGCGCGAACAGGGAAACGATGGTGACGAGAACGAGCAAGCCTGATGCAAGGAATCCGATGTTGCGACGACCATAAAAGTTGATAGTTGTCTCACCACGAAAGAGACGTGTTATTCCGCCGGCCATTACGCCACCTCCGCCGTAGCAGTTGTAGATCGAACGCCGAGGACGCGACCCTTATTAAAGAACTTTGTGCGAGCCAACAGAAGAACTGCAGGACGTGTAAAGAAATACGACACCACGATGTCAGACAACGTTGAGAGTCCGAGGAAGAATGCGAATCCGCGTACGGAACCCACAGTCATCGACCACAAGATGATGGCGCCGAGCAACGACACAGTGTCTGCAGCCAAGATGGTGCGCCATGCACTATCGAAACCACGAACCGCAGAGTTACGCAAGGTGCGACCTGCCTGAACATCGTCCTTCAACTTCTCGAAGAACACAACGTAAGAGTCAACCGTGACACCAATGGACACGATGATGCCCGCGGTACCCGACAAAGTGAGTGCAAGACCATTGGACTTTGACAGCCACGAAATCACGCTCCACAGAAGAAGACCTGATACGCCCAAGCCAGCAACCACAACAACTGCAATGAGTCGGTAGTAGAGCATGAGGAACAAAAGAACCAGAAGCACACCGATGAGTCCAGAGACAACCGCTGCCCTCAAAGAGTCCTTACCTAACGATGCAGAAACGGTCTGCACGGTGGGGGTATCGAACTTCACGGGCACTGCACCGAATTGGAGAACACGAGCAAGTTCCGTTGCTTCCTTCTGAGTAAATGAACCTGTGATTTGTACTGTTCCATTTGTGAAGGAAGGTGCCTGAACGACTGGTGCAGAAATCACTTCACCGTCAAGACTGATGGCAATTTGCTTTGATGGACACTCTGCGCCACCGTCGAAACACTTCTTTGCAAGGGCATTCCAGATATCTTCGCCTGCTGCACCGCTACGCAACTTGGCTGTCACAGCCCAACTACCTGCGTTGACTTCAGCGCTGGCATCGTTAGAGAACACTTCTCCTGTTGCTTCTGCAGGACCCAACAAGTAAATAAGTCCGTCCTTGCGACCAGGAAGAATTGTTTGCCCAGGAGCAAGACCTGTTTGAGGGTCAGTACCCGGAACAGTTGTTGCGACCGGAACCGTCGTTGTAGTAGTCGCCGCACGACCACGAGAACTACCAGCGCCGCCTGTTGGAGAAGCAAGCGTGGTGGACGACTGAGGTGCAGTTGTTGTCGTTGCACCTTTGACGGTCGTCGTTGTGGTGTTGTTTGGATTTTCTGCGGTCTTTAATACGGGTCGCA
Source organism: uncultured Actinomycetes bacterium (assembly GCA_937927625.1). Classification (GTDB taxonomy): domain Bacteria; phylum Actinomycetota; class Acidimicrobiia; order Acidimicrobiales; family Ilumatobacteraceae; genus UBA2093. The sequence goes on from CALBSD010000070.1 coordinate 49,451, forward strand.
TTTCAACAGCACCAGTACGACCGATGAGGTCGAGTGCTTGTTGCTGATCTTTCACACCAGGAAGGTTGACGACAACAGTCTTTCCTTGGCGGATGATCTCGGGTTCTGCGACACCGATGGAGTCAACGCGCTGACGAATGATGTCAACTGCAACGGAGAGCGCCGACTCCTCGTATGTGCCTACTGGGGTCATCGTGACCGATGCGCCACCCTGCAAGTCAAGACCGAGCGATGGCTTGTTGCCAGCGATGGAGTTTCCGATGAAGAGACCCGCCGCCAGGACGACGATAGAGACGAGAGAAACGAGAAGATTGCGCTTCGACATGCGTTACTGCTTTGCAGCGCCGTCAGCTTCGCCTGACTGCACAATCTTGCGAGCCACCGCCGTACGTGACGCACGAACTTCAATACGTTCGGAACCGTGCCCATCAGCGATGTCGATCCAGACAATGTCGTCTTCAATTGCGCTTACGAAGCCATAAATTCCCGACGTGAGAAGAACTTCGTCACCAACAGCAATCGATGCAGCCAGCGCTGCGGCCTCTTTGGCGCGGCGGCTACGAGGGCGAATGAGGACGAAGTACATGCCAGCGAAGAGCACTGCGTACATCACAATGGCTGGTACGAATGAGTTGGACTTGGAAGCAGCAGCGGGTGCAGCGAAAAGGATTGCAATCACGGTTGCGAATCCTAGCCCTGAGAGGCCTATTCGGCCTGATGACCTAGCCCCAGAGGTCTAAAACTGAGGTTCGGAAGGCCGAAAAGGTACCGTTCGCAATGGAAGCACGCATCTCAGCCATGAAGTTGATGGTCCATGCCACATTGTGCACCGACACCAACCGCGCTGCCGACGGCTCACCCACTTGAGTGAGATGACGCAGATAACCCCGCGAATGAGAGGTGCACACCCAACAGGAACACTTCGGGTCGAGAGGTTCGTCAGACTCCGCAAACTTGGCATTCTTGATCTGGATGCGACCCTCAGACGTCAGCGCTGCACCATGACGACCAAGGCGAGTCTGCAAAACACAGTCGAACTGGTCGACACCAAGTGCAACCGCTTCCACTAACGAAGCTGGGTCGCCGACACCCATGAGATAGCGCGGCTGGTCATCAGGCAACTCCCCGATACATGCACCAATAGCGTCCACCATCTCTGCACGAGTCTCCCCCACCGAGAGGCCGCCTATGGCATATCCGTCGAAACCGATCTCCACGGTGCGTCGTGCGCTCTCAGCACGCATCGCGGCATCGGTGCCGCCCTGCACGATGCCAAACAACGATTGATCAGGACGAGTGTGAGCTGCTTTCGCCCGCTTTGCCCACTCTGATGTGCGCTCTAAAGCGAGACGGACAACATGAGGCTCCGCTGGCAATGACGTACATACATCGAGAACCATTTGAATGTCGGCACCAATTTTCTGCTGAACGTCGACTGCGATTTCCGGAGTGAAGCGATGGTACGAACCGTCATACGTTGACTTAAATGTGACGCCATCGTCATCCACCTTCGGGTCAAGTGAGAACACTTGAAATCCACCCGAGTCGGTCAGCGTGAGACCTTTCCACCCCGCAAACGCACCTAGGCCGCCAAACTTCTCAATGAGTTCAGCACCGGGGCGCAGCATGAGGTGATACGTATTACCCAGAACAATTTGTGCACCGAGCTCTTCGTAGTCGCGAGCACTGAGGTACTTAATTGCTGCACGAGTACCGACGGGCATAAACAATGGTGTGTCGTATGTTCCGCGATGAGTTGTAGCCGTCGCAACTCGTGCATCGCCATCACGTGCAGTGATATCGAGAGTGACTTTAAACATCGCTTACTTCCCTGCCTGACGGTCAATCAACATCGCATCACCAAACGACAAGAAACGATATTTCTCTTCGATGGCTTGTGCGTACACGTCACGCCAATGGCGGCCGATGAATGATTCCACCATTAATAACAACGAAGTCTTGGGCATATGGAAGTTCGTCAACATCGTGTCAACAACTTTCCACTCATATCCAGGCGTGATGAACAATGATGTGCGACCCGACGGCTGACCCAAAGTTGCTGAAGATTCCAGAGCACGTGTTGCGGTGGTACCGACTGCGATCACTCGAGTCGCGTCCTTGCACGCCTGCAACACCGATGGCTCAACGTGGAAGTACTCGGAGTGAATTACATGATCAAGAGGATTCTCCGTAGAGATGGGCTTGAAGGTGTCAAGACCAACAATGAGCTCAACGCGCTCAAGACGCGCACCGGCGTCTTGCACCTTCTGCATTAACTCAGGTGTGAAATGCAGCCCCGCAGTTGGTGCCGCTGCACTAGCCGCGCGACGTGAATAGATCGTCTGGTATCGCTCGTTGTCTTTAAGCGAAGCGCGAATGTACGGCGGCAATGGCATTGCACCAATGCGCTGAATGAGCTCGAGCGGCGCTTCATCCATCATCTCGACGACGAAAGTGTCCCCTGCTTCAGTACGCGGCCCAATTCGAACGACGCGCTTACCGAAATACTCCAGCAGCTCGCCCTCTTTGAGTTTGCGAGCTGGCTTCACCATTGCTTCCCACAAACGTCCGTCAGGGGAACGCTGTTCCAACAAAAGAACTTCGGCAGCGCCTCCGGTTTTACGCTGCAGCGCAAGACGTGCAGGCAAGACGCGTGTGTCGTTGACGACAATGACATCTCCGGGACGAATCAGAGACGGAAGATCACTGACGGACATATGGCGAATGTCAGCACCTTCAACATCAACCAATAAGCGCGCGGAGTCGCGCGGCTCAATGGGTTTCTGAGCGATGAGACCCTCGGGCAGGTCGTAATCAATGTCCGAAAGTTGCACGTGACGAGGCTACGGGTTCGCGAGGTGGGTGCGTGCGGCATCCATCGCGATTCGACCTCGTGGCGTACGGGCAATGAGGCCCAACTGAATGAGGAATGGCTCATAGACATCCTCCACCGTCTCAGGCTGCTCACCGACTGCGATAGCCAACGTCGTGAGACCGACAGGGCCACCTTCGAATTGTTCGCAGAGACTGCGCAAGATGGCGCGGTCCACTTTGTCGAGGCCCAGATTGTCGACGCCGAATACACGTAGTGCCTCAGTGGCAGTGTCGTTATCAATATGGCCATCGCTACGCACTTCTGCAAAGTCACGCACACGGCGCAACAAGCGGTTGGCGATGCGAGGAGTTCCACGACTACGACGTGCAATCTGTACGGCTGCACCTTCATCGATTGGCACATCAAGAATGCGTGCGGCGCGGGTCACGATGGACTCAAGTTCTTCATGGTCGTAGTAATCAAGACGAGCAACAAGACCAAAACGATCACGCAATGGACCGGTGATCATGCCCGTGCGAGTCGTCGCACCAATGAGAGTGAATCGAGGAAGCGTGAGGCGAATGGAGGATGCAGCAGGACCCTTGCCGACGACGATGTCGATCTGAAAGTCCTCCATCGCTGGATACAGAATCTCTTCGACGGAACGTGAGAGACGGTGAATTTCATCGATGAACAAAACGTCGCCTTCACCCAACTTGGTGAGAATCGCAGCAAGGTCACCTGCACGCTCTAACGCGGGTCCGCTCGTGACATGCAATGCCACACCCATCTCAGCAGCAACAATTCCTGCCATCGTGGTCTTGCCCAAGCCAGGAGGACCTGCGAGCAAAATGTGATCGGCTGCTTGACCGCGCTGTTTTGCCGCACCCAACACAATGTCGAGATGTTCTTTTAGTTCACGTTGACCAACAAATTCGTCAAGCTCGCGCGGACGCAAACTGACTTCATCGGACACCTCATGGTCTGAGGCCAACGCTGGATCCAAGAATTCATCCCGCACGACGAGCTCCGAGCAATGCAAGAGCGTCACGCAACATTGATTCTGAATCATCACCAGAATTCATCTGTCGCATTGTGTCGCGAATTTCTTCGGTGCCGTAGCCAAGTGCTGTCAGCGCTTCTCGAACATCTGCTGCCGCTGACTGCACAGAATCAATCGGATCGCCAGAGGTGATGCCTTCGATGTTGAGACGGGATTTCAACTCCACCATCAGTCGTTCTGCTGTCTTCTTGCCAACACCAGGCACGACCGTGAGTGCTGCCGTATCGCCCGAACCCACAATGCCAATGAGTGCCGTTGGTGCATACGTGGAAAGAATTGCCATGGCCATTGCAGGACCAATGCCGTGAGTTGCGATGAGGATATTGAACGTGTCTCTCTCGACACGAGAAGTAAACCCATACAACGTTTGCGCATCTTCACGAATGTGATGGTGAATATGGAAGAACACCTGCACGGTGGGTTCGCACTCACCGAAGGTGGCCGACGTGACATTGCAGAGATACCCGACTCCACCCACTTCAAGAAGGACAGTGGATGGAACAAAACGCTCGAGAACTATTCCCCGCAAACTGCCAATCATCGGATGCTCCGAGCAATTGCTGCATCACGTGATGCGATGAACGGCGCAAGAGAACAATGACAAAGGGCGATTGCCGCAGCGTCAGCGGCGTCGGCCGGTTGTGGCACTGATTCAAGACGAAGTCGTTGCTGCACCATGAGACCGATTTGTTCTTTGGTGGCCCCACCCCAGCCCGCCACAGTGCTCTTCACTTGTGACGGTGTGTACTGCGAAACATGACACCCCGCGCGTGCCGCCAATGCCAACACGATGCCGCTGGCCTGACCGACACCCATCGCGGTGCTCACGTTGTTCTGAAAGAACACTTGCTCAACAGCAACTGCATGCGGCTTGAATTCCGATAACAAGCCCTCGACCTCGCGATGAATCTCTGCCAAACGATCATGCAAAGCGTTCGACGGAGGGGTACGAAGAACGCCAATCGCCAATGCCTTGATGTCTTGAAACGAGTTCATGCCCAAGACCGCATACCCGCAACGGGTGAGACCGGGGTCTACCCCGAGGACCACTTGAGCGAACATATGTTCTATGTTACCCGAGGCCTTTGGCCGAAGGGCGGAATCTCAGCGAGCAGCCTCAACAGCAGCAATGAGTTCTTCCACGGGGCGGAAAGTCAAGCCGGCAATGGCTTTGTGGGCATAGCGCACGATTCCCTGGGCATCGATCACGAACACACTGCGACGCGGGAAGCCCAACGGACCCACCGTGCCGTAGAGGTTGGCAACTGCCTTATCAGTGTCCGCCAAGAGCGGGAACTTAAAGCCGTACTTTGAGGCGAAGTCCTCGTGGCTGGGCAAGTCCTGTGCGGAAACGGCCAGCACCTGAGCTCCGACATTGTCGAAAGCAGACAATTCGTTGTTGTACGAGTTCAACTGCTTGGTACAGACCGGGCTGTCGTCGCCAGGGTAAAACACCAACACGACAGGTTGACCGCGATATGCAGACAACGAATAATCACGACCACCGGTTCCAGGAAGGGTGAACTCAGGAGCAAGCTCCCCTACTGATGCACTCATCAGCCGAGTTCCTGCATCAGTGAATCATCAATATCGAAGTTTGCGTAGACGTCTTGCACGTCGTCGTTGTCTTCCAACATGTCCATGATGCGCAAGATCTGCTTTGCGTCATCGATGCTGGTCACTTCAATCGTCGTTGACGAGACCATTGTTGACTCCGCGCTCTGCACTTCAATGCCTGCAGCTTCCAGAGCATCCTTCACGTCGTACACAACGGAGGAATCTGTCAGCACTCGCCATGAATCACCATCACGCTCAATGTCTTCTGCACCTGCTTCCAATGCGGCCGTCATCACATCGTCTTCTTCAAGTGTTCCGGGAACAAGAACGACTCCGCGACGCGAGAACTGCCAGCCCACTGCGCCAGGCTCTGCCATCGCGCCACCGAATTTGCTGAATGCAGTGCGAACATCGGATGCAGTGCGGTTGCGGTTGTCGGTGAGAACATCAACCAACATTGCAACGCCACCAGGCGCATACCCCTCGTACATGATGGTTTCGTAGTTCGCTCCATCGTTTTCACCAATGCCGCGCTTAATTGCACGATCAATGGCGTCCTTTGTCATCTGACCAGCTTTTGCCTTCAGCACCATTGTGCGAAGAGCCGCGTTGGAGTCAACGTCTCCTCCGCCTGCACGTGCAGCAACTTCAATTTGACGTGCCAACTTTGCGAAGAGCTTTCCGCGTGCTTTGTCAGCAGCGCCCTTCTTGTGCTTGATAGTTGCCCATTTGGAGTGACCGGACATCGGTTACACCTTTCTCGCAGTAGTCATACTTGATACAAAATATTCGTGAAGTCGAGCATCGCCCGCCAACTCTGGGTGAAAAGACGCAGCCATTACATTTCCTTGACGCACCAATACTGGTTCATCTCCGAGGCGGCCAATGACTTCGACATCTGGCCCCACACGTTCAATGCGTGGCGCACGAATGAACACGCCATGGAACGCACCAAATGGCGTATCAATGGATGTTTCAAAAGAATCAATTTGGCGGCCGAATGCATTTCGACGGACCGAGATATTGATCGCTCCGAAACTGCGTTGATCTGGCCGACCATCGAGCACTTCCGAAGCCAGAAGAATCATCCCGGCACAGGTACCGAACGTGGGCATACCGGCAGAAATACGAGTCGAGATTGCATCGAACAAACCTGAGGACAGCAACAACTGAGACATGGTGCTTGATTCGCCACCAGGCATCACCAATGCATCAACTTGTTCTAACTGCTCGGGTGTACGCACCTCAAGCACAGAGACGCCAAGGGACGCAACACACTCAGCGTGTGCTGCGAATGCTCCTTGCAGAGCAAGAACTCCAACAACGGGGTTCACCCGGAGGCCTCGAATCCATGTGGCAGGTACCGATTACCAGCCGCGCTCAGCGAAGCGCTGAGTTCCGTTGATTTCGTCCATTGCGATACCGGTCATCGGCGCGCCGAGGCCGCGGCTGACGCGAGCCAACACACTTGCATCACGGAAGTGTGTTGTTGCCTCAACGATTGCCTTTGCACGTGGCGCTGGATCATCGCTCTTGAAGATTCCGGAACCGACGAACACTGCTTCGCCACCCAACTGCATTGCGAGTGCAGCGTCAGCTGGAGTTGCGATGCCGCCTGCACAGAAAATGGGCACTGGGAACTTTCCGGTCTCTGCAATTTCTTGCACGAGGCCAAGTGGTGCCTGCAATGTCTTTGCCCACTGGAACAACTCAGCGTTGTCGGCCTGTGTGATCTTGCGGATGTCGCCAAAGATGTTGCGAAGGTGACGTACTGCTTCAACGATGTTGCCTGTGCCAGCTTCACCCTTGGAACGGATCATGCATGCGCCTTCAGACACGCGGCGAAGTGCTTCACCGAGATTTGTTGCACCACAGACGAAAGGAACTGTGAATGCAAACTTGTCGATGTGATGGGTCTCGTCAGCTGGTGTCAGAACTTCGGACTCGTCGATGAAGTCAACGCCGAGAGACTCGAGAATCTGTGCCTCGACGAAGTGACCGATACGAACCTTCGCCATCACGGGGATGGTGACCGCAGCCTTGATGCCTTCAATCATCTCTGGGTCGCTCATACGAGCAACGCCACCATCGCGACGAATGTCGGCAGGAACGCGCTCAAGCGCCATGACGGCACATGCGCCGGCATCTTCTGCAATCTTTGCTTGCTCAGCGTTGACGACGTCCATGATGACGCCGCCCTTCAGCATCTCAGCAAGTCCGCGCTTTACGCGCTGGGTGCCAACAGAGGATCCGTTTGAGGAGGTCATGGGAGAGAAGGCTACCGAAGGCGCCCTGCTGTCCTGCTCTTCAATAAGTGGTGACCTTCGTCAGACCGCGGGGAACTTGACCGTCTTTGGGTCAATTCCAGGGGCCACTGGTGCCAAAGACTTCTTCCAAGCCATCTCAACCCATGTGCGGCCAGGAGTCAAACGAACCACTGCCCCACTTGAGTCAGTGATGGTAAATGGAACCAATCGGCTGGCACGTTCCCAATTGATTGCGATGAGGCCACCATCGGTCATCACGAATCCGGTGCCCTTGCCCGTGGTCAGAGCATTGGGGCTCTTGCGGTCAGCTTTGCTTCGCACGTAGGTGACGTACAAGACAACAACGTTCTTTGTGTTGACCTGACCATCATCTGTCATGTGTGGCTCAAGTTCGCGCTTCAGGTTCTCACTGAAACGGAGGAAGTTGCCGCTTGCTGCGTCCCACTTCCAGTACACCTTCACGTTGTACATGGAGACCTTTGCGCCATCAATTGGTGTTGAGGTTGCTGGCTTTGCGTCGCTACTTCCGCGATACGAAAACTGAGGTGCTGGCGCTGTCGCTCCAGGGGTTGCAAGCGTCCAGAGATTGCTGGTCTTTGCATACAAGTTGTGTGGAATCTTGCGATCCTTTGAGCGGTAGTACCCACCCTTGCCGTGTGAAGCGCTGTACCCCACATTGACAAAGTCGCTCTTATTGATTGCTTGAGTCACAAGGCGGTTACCACCGCTCCATGCGAACATTGGCTTGTTCAATGAACCCAACATGTCGATGTCCTGGGTACGACCACTGCGCAAAGGGCCAACCGGGTCGCTGCCCTGGCTCTGAAAGACCGCGGCGAAACGAGTGAGAGCTTCAACGTTCTCTTCAAACACCATGTCGGTTTTGTTGAGACCCGACTGCGGACGAGCTGCCGGATGGTTGTCAATCTTGGCGACAATGGCTGGACGAGCTGCGGCCGCTGCATCAGTCACTGGAGTACCCAGCAACGGATACGTCGCTACCGCTGATTGACCTGGTGTCGTGGAATCTGAACCGCCAGCGACTGTGGAGTCGGAAGAAGCAGACGAACCACCACATGCAGCGAGAGCAGCCATTGCAACAACTGCTGCGCCAAAACGAATAAGAGGACGATGAGTTCTAGACATGTCAGATCTCCTTGAGAACAGCGATACGTTCCGCCAACGACGGACGCGAGAAGCCCACATTAGGAACTGTGGCGACTGAATGGGTGTCATGCCCCGGTGTTTCCGGCAATGCAAAACAGAATGGCGCAGCAATACCAACGGAAATTGGGCCGTGAGCATTTGCACATTTTTCTAATGCAGAGATCAATGCTGGCGGATACCGAGTGGCTTGACATGCAGCAATGTCAGCCCAGATGAGCGCGCGTGGATCAGCAGAACGTTCAATGACTGCGCGAGCCAGCGAGCCCAAACCAATACGCGACATGAGCGCATTGAAGGAAACAAGGTAGGACATCAGCGCAGCATCACCGGAGCGAATACGCCACAACAATTGTGCAACAACACCTTCTGTCTCAACGCGGTCCATCGTTTCCAAGAAAACATTTGAAACGACGATGCTTCCATCAGAGCCAGGCTCAGAGACGGCGAAAGCGACAGGAAAAGAAGACGACATGATGTACATCGAAGGACGATGGTCACCGCTACTCATGCGAAGACCTTCAACCACATTGAAAAGTCGTGCGTGATCATCTTCGTTTGCTGGCGTCAACGCGACAGCGCCAAGAACTGATGTCTCTGCGTTCCGCCCAATCGACCAAGAGAAAGCACCAAATGCAATGAGCCCAATGATCGCAAGCAAGGGCTGACCCACGAGCAAACCAATCACGAGGAACAAAAGGGTTCCCACGCCCGTGATCAACCATTCGATCCTCTTGATACGTGCAAGATTCGGTGCTGCTGATTCTTCAATAGGAATCCACTGTCGTTGATTCATAGTTCCTTCCGTGACCGGTCTAGCGACCGGTTCCTCCGAGTCGATTACGCCTGAGAAAGCGACCTTCGAAGCGCTTCAGCATACGAGGCACCTCAATTGTCGTGATGTTGTCAGCTTCCATTGCCAAAGCCTTCTTATAAAGAGCGACATAGTGATCCGCCAAAGCACTCATGGAATATGACTGAGAATGAATGCGACCCGCTTCAATGAATTTTGCAGACAACCGTGAATCTGCGATGACTCGTGCAAGTGCCGACGCCAAAGCCTGAGCATTTCCTGGTTCAACAAGCAATGCATTTTCGCCATCGGTTGCCACGTTGCGATACCCGTCGATGTCCGTGGACACCACCGGAGTTCCGGCCGCCATTGCTTCGAGCAACACAATGCCAAACGATTCACCACGAAGTGATGGCGCGCAGAAGACAGATGCACGACGCAGTCGATCGATCTTCTCGCCGTCGGTAATTCGACCCAACCATTCAATGCGCTGGTCGTTTCCATAACGAGCTTTGAGTTGTTCCGTTTCAGGACCATCTGAGGCAACCCACAAACGCACATCGCCCGGCATCAGAGCAAGCGCATCAAGAAGAACACTGAGTCCCTTGCGTGGTTCATGGCGACCGCAGAAGAAGATGGCATTGTCTCGCTGCTCGACCAATGGACCGTTGTACACATCAAGTTCGATGCCATTGAACAAAATTTCATAGTCGCCACCGATGTAACGGTGCGCCAACTCAACTGCATCCTTCGACACTGCAACTCTCACGTCGATGCGCGAAGCAATGGCGCGACCGAGACGAGAGAAGGTTTTGTATGCACCGGATTCACCTGCGGAATGGAAAGTGGCAACGATGGGTGCCAACTTGACCAATACGGAGGTCAATGTGGGACCGGGAACAAGCGGTTCATGAACATGAAGCACATCGAAAGCTTCATCATTCAGGGCACGAATCGTGCGCAGTGCTGCAGAAGCATCAGGGGCCAACGGAGCCACTGACCCGTTGATTGCAGTGGGGAGGCTGTTGCCCAAGGGCGTGACGAATGAATCTGGTGGTGGACCATCACAAGGACCGAGCACTCGCACCTCGTGACCCTTCTCGCGCAATGCGCGGGCAAGACCCAGAACCTGCTGCTGGACTCCCCCAGGGATGGTGAGGCTGTACGGGCTCACCATTCCAATTCTCAGCATGCGACTAGGTTACGGGAATGACTCAGGTTGATAAGTCCTTCCGTCCTGCCCTCTCCGTTGTCGCAACGCCAAACAAGCGCCGCGCCATCCTGGATCTCGCTGTTGAAGCCGAGAACCGAGGATTTAGTGGCTTGGCATGCCCCAGCCTTGGCGGCACTATGGGCCTCTGCGTCTCGCTCGCCCACGTGACGTCTCGCATCAATTACTGGACATCCATTCAGCCGATTTATTACAGCCACCCCGTGGAGGCAGCAAATACCGTCGCCCACATCAACGAAATGTCAAACGGACGCTTCCGTTATGGCATCGGCGTCAGTCATGGCCCTGTCACCCAGCGTTTGGGCGTGGAGACAGGCAAGCCACTATCCGACATCAAGAACTACGTTGCCGCAATGCGCAACAACGAGCGATTCGGTGGACAGTTGCCTCCGATTTATTTGGCCACTTTGCGCAACAAAATGCTGGAACTTGCCAGCGAGATTTCCGAAGGCGCCATCTGGGCAAACGCATCACTCAGCCATATGGGCAAGCAACTCAGCGAAGTACCTGGCGCCGTCCGTGACGACTTCTTCTTGTCCAACATGATTCCAACAGTGATTGATGAAGACGTTGAGGCTGCACGCGCCATCAACCGCCGCACATTGACCGGTTATGTCTCACTTCCGAACTATCGCAACTACTGGCGCGCAGCGGGATACACCGCCGAGATGGATGTCATCGAAGAAGCAATTGATGCAGGCAACAAAGAAGCCGTGACAGGTCTGATGACAAATGAATGGCTTGACGATTGCACCATCAGCGGTTCTGCATCGCATGTACGTGAACGTTTGTCGGAATGGGCAAATGCTGGCGTGATGCCCATTGCAGTGATGTCATCCACTACGGGTGGTCAGGCAAAAGCAATTGGCGAGCTTTTCGAGGCTTACAACTGACGAAGAAGCTCTTCGACATGCGATCGAATCTCATCGCGGATTCGACGCACTACGTCTAATGGCTGCCCTTTCGGATCGTCGAGAGGCCAGTCGATGTATTTCTTGCCGGGAATGTATGGACAAGTATCACCACATCCCATCGTGACAATCACATCAACAGATTGCAGAAGCTCATCATTGAATTTCTGAGGAACGTATCCAGCAATATCAATGCCCACTTCGTGCATCACTTCAATGGCAACGGGGTTCACATGATCTGCGGGTTCAGAGCCACCCGACAAGATCAACACTTTGCCCTGCGAGAGTTCGCGCGCGAAACCTGCGGCCATCTGCGACCGACCTGCATTATGAATGCAAAGAAACAGAACGCCGCTCATGCTGCAGTTTCTTTCTTCGGCCACAGCGTGGCAATGATTCCGAAACCGACCAATCCGCCAATGACCTGCATCAAAGCGAACATCGGCCACGACTGTGGTGCAATGCCTGCGAAGGAATCGGAGAACATGCGGCCGAATCCCACCGCGGGATTAGCGATACTCGTAGAAGACGTAAACCAATAAGCGCCGGTAATCCATGCAGCAACGAGTGCAGCAACGTTTGCCTTCGCATGTTGCCCGCCCCAAATGATGAGCAACAGACCGACCATTGCAACCACCTCAGAGAACCAAGTGGGTCCGCCTGTACGAATCTTTGAAGACTTCTCGATAAACGGGTGCGCGAACATGATGTTTGCAATTGAACAACCGACTACAGCACCAGAGAACTGCGCAACAATGTCTGACAACGTCGTGATGATGTGCGACTCACCGTTACGGAAATGACCAACAACCGTCACGATCGGATTGAACGATGCACCAGAAATTGGCGCAAAAATGGTGATTAATCCGAACAATGCACCGCCTGTTGCAATGGCATTAGCCAGTAACTGCAACGCCACATCATTGGTGAGATTTTGGGCCATGATGCCCGACCCCACTACCGCCATCACCAAGAGTGCTGTGCCGAGAAATTCAGCAAGCACGCGGCGTGTAATCAACTGCAGCCTTCCGGACCACAGCAACTGCCGGTGTTTGGAACGCCGAGCATGATGGGCATTGGCTTCAACGAAGTATCAGTCGGAGCATCGGCAAGGACCGTGTACCACTCCCATGGAAGTTCTCCGCCTTTGACCCAGACCTTGTCCTGCACTGCGAAACAGCATGTGGTGCTTTCTTGTACTTCGATGGGCAATCCGACATTCACCGCATGCTCAATCTTTGCGGCCACTTGATCAGTGTCTTCCACTTCGACGCCAACGTGGTTCAGGGTGCCGGCTTCACCATGACCTTCAATGAGAACCAGCTTGAGTGGTGGGTTCTCGATTGCAAAGTTTGCGTAACCTTCGCGAACCTTTGCAGGACCAACACCAAACATCTTGCTGTAGAACGAAATTGCTTCTTCAATGTTTCCCACATTGAGAGCCAGTTGCACACGTGACACGGTCACTCCCCTCCGCCACCTCAGTAACGAATAATTGATGATTGTCAATATATCCATCACATTGATGATTGTCAATGTATTGTGAAGCCATGGCAACAGCGAAGACAATCCCTCTTTCGAAGCGTCCCCTCAATGATGCTTCTGCCGGAGACCTCGCAAATGTTTTTGCTGCACTCGCCGACCCTGTTCGTCTTCGATTGTTTGACCTCGTACGTCGAGCAGGTGAAACAGGTGTTTGTTCTTGCGACTTGGTGGAACCACTGGAACGCAGCCAGCCGACCATTAGCCATCACCTCAAAGTGTTACGCGAGGCCGGTCTTGTTGAATCTCGTCGTGAAGGAACATGGCTGTGGTATTCAGTCGTCAGCGATGCGCTCGACGATGCCAACGCATTTGTTCAGAGCTAAACGAAGTTCTCGCCGTAGCCCGGGTCACTCGGCCAGTTCGGCTGGAACAAGTGCCACTGCTCTGGCGCACGACGAATCAGTCCTTCTAACTCCACTGCCAGTGCTTGTGTCCCTGCAGTAATCGCAGGTCGAAGTTTGCCTTCACGATCAAGCGGCAATGGTGGTCGAATCACTGCATGATGTCCGTCAATCGCACGGGTGAAGTAAGTGGCAACAGGAAGTACATCAGCATCGGCACGAATACCCAGCATTGCTGGGCCCGCAGGCAACGTTGTCTTCTCACCGAAGAACTCAACTTCGATTCCGCCACCTTGAATGTCACGGTCGGATAACAGACAGACAATCTCATTGCGCTTCAATGCACCAAGAATCGCTGGAGCTGCTGTTGGTCCTAAAGGAACAACATTCATACCCAAATCGCTGCGCAGCTTTGTGAACCATTCGAAAAGTTCAGGAGGCTGCAGCGGCTCCACGATGACAGTCATACGGTGACCGCGGTCTGCCATCCAACGACCTGCCCATTCCCAACCGCCAAGGTGAGGCAACGCAAGGATTGCACCATTGCCTTTTTCAAGCGCAG
>CALBSD010000071.1 GCA_937927625.1 uncultured Actinomycetes bacterium
ACCTCATATCCATAGAGGCGGTCAAGGATGCGGCGCGCTTCGGCGGCATCGACCAGGCCGTAGTCAAGGTCACGTGGGTTGGCCACTGCCTCTTGAATGGACTTCTCGTTGATCTCATGGAACACCATTCGGTACACGGGCACCTTTGGCTTGAGTTGTTCAAGGAGGTGCCAGGAGATTGCTTCGCCTTCGCGGTCCTCGTCCGTTGCGAGATAGAGCGCATCGGCTGTCTTCAGAAGAGACTTCAATTCCTTTACAACGGTGCGGCCACGCTCCGTCAGCTCATAAGAAGGCTTAAAACCGTTGTCAACGTCAACAGCTAATCCCTTGCTGGGAAGGTCGGCGACGTGTCCAACAGATGCACGTACATCGAACTCTGAACCTAAATATTTGGAGATCGTCTTTGCCTTCGCTGGAGACTCGACGATTACTAGTGACTTTGCCATACCTTTTTCATCGTTAAATGATTTCGTAGGGCTTTGTCAAGGCAAGATGCTCAAACCCTTACGGGCTAAGGGATTGGATGTGTCGGTGTGTGGTGGCTTCCCTCGACGTCGATCTTTGGAAGGACCCGATCGAGCCATTTTGGAATCCACCAGTTGCGATCACCCAGCAGTTCCATCGTTGCAGGCACTAACAACATGCGAACAACGGTGGCATCAACGAAAACGGCAACAGCCATTCCCATGCCAAAAAGCTTCAATTGGCGGTCTGGCGCGAGCACGAATGCGGCAAAAACGCACACCATGATGAGCGCGGCTGCGGTGATGACACGCGCGGTAGCTGCAACGCCGTCTGCCACAGCGGTGAAGTTGTCGCCAGTGCGGTTGTATTCCTCTTTCATACGGGAAAGAAGGAACACCTCGTAGTCCATGGAAAGACCAAACACGATGGCGAAGAGGAACATTGGTGCCCACGCTTCAACAGGACCGGGCTTGCCGACGCCGAAGACATCAGCCATCCAACCCCACTGGAACACAGCAACGATGACGCCGTACGCAGCGCCCACCGACAACAGGTTCATGAGAACTGCCTTGAGTGGAACAAGGATGCTGCGAAACACGGCCATTAATAAGAAGAAGGAAACGATGAGCACGCTTCCGATGAGCCACGGCAAACGCTTGCTGAGGTAATCGGAGAAGTCGATACCGCTTGCGGTGAAACCGCCGACCTTCGCGTACACCTTGGTTGCGGGTACAACGTCGTTGCGCAAATGATGCACAAGTTGTGACGTTGCTTCATCTTGTGGTGAGGTTTTTGGATACGCAATGACAAGACCGACTGTCTTGCTTGGCAACGGTGCAGGGAATGCCGCAGCGATTCCCTCTGTCTGTGCAATCACTTGTGAGAATGCCTGCATTGCTTTTGGATCAGCTGCAGTCTCGCCACCAACGGCGATGTAGAGCGGACCGTTGAAGCCAGGACCAAAACCCTCGCTGATGAGGTCGTACGCCTTACGCACGTGAGTGTCTTTGGGTGAGTTACCCAAGTCGCTGAAGCCCAGGCGCAACGAAAGCATGGGCACGGCAAGCAATCCAAGGCCGACAACGGAGACGGTCAATGAGCGCCATGGGTGACGTTGCACGATGCGGCTCCAACGCCACCAGATGGTGTGCTGGTGGTTGTTCTGTGCGCGATGTGGAAGCGGCTTCTTCAAGCCGGCAACAAAGAAGCGCAAGATAATAAGGACAAACGCAATCGCTGCACCAGCCTGTGCAAACAAAGCCATGTGCGTGAGGATGCCGATCATTGCGCCGATCACAATGGATCCGAGTGCAGACACTGCAGCCCATGAGGTGCTTTCAATGCGAGGACCCACCATTGCGAGTAGAGCTGGGAGAAGAGTGACGGCCGCAATCATCATCACTGCAACACCGATGGCCATCGCAACGGCGAAGCCACTGACGAATGCAAGACCGATGGAAAGAAGACCAAGAAGTGCAATCATCACGGTGATGCCGGCAAACAGCACTGCACGACCTGATGTATCGATCGCTTCGATGATTGCATCTTCAAGGCTGAGGTTGTCATGCATCGCTTCGCGAAAACGCGTGACGATGAAGAGCGCGTAGTCAATGCCGACACCTAGGCCAATCATTGCGACCATCGAGGTTGCTTCGCTTGGCATCGACATGAGATTGCTGACGATTGCAACGATGCTTGATGCGAGTGCAAGTCCGAGAAGTGCAATTCCAATAGGAAGACCCATCGCGATGATGGAGCCGAATGCAAGAACAAGAATGATGACTGCAGCGAGAAGTCCCAATACTTCACTCTCAGGCATCGTCATCGTGCGGAAAATTTGACCGCCGTATTCAATGGTGATTCCAGCGTCAGAGACATTCTTTGAATCGGCGATGACTTGCTTCGCGACGACGTCCATCTGCGCCATCGTTGTTGTGCGAGGCATGCTGATCTGGGCGAAAGCGATTGTCTTCGTTTGGTTGATCTGCGAAGGCATCAAGTACGGACTCGCAACCGTGACATCTTTGATTTTCGCAACACGGTCGAGGGCTTCGGAGAACTCCTTCTTGACTGTTGGGTCAAGAACGGACGTGTCGCTCTTGATGACGATCTGGCCGTTCATACCTGCGTCACCCGCTTGTACTGACGAGAGCATTTCTTCTGCTTGGCGCGCTTCGCTCTTTGGCATTGCCATCTCGGTGCGGAAGTCAGAGCCAATCGAGCCACTAGCGGCTCCGATGACGATGGCAAGAGGTAACCAAATACCGAAAACCATGATGCGCTTGTGGCGGACAGCGAACGTTGCGAGACGACGAAGCAAGGGGGGCTCCTACAAATTGGGGATGTGTAAAGGCTAGAGATGTCGCGCCTATCAACAGGTACAAAGCGGTACGGTTTCATTGAATGAATGCACATGTCACACCGCCGAACACAGTGGGTTCAACGGTGCTGTCTGGGCGAATCACCCGACTCGATCGCGGCTGGAGCACTGTGCTCTTAGATGATGGTGCGATTGTGCGTGTCCGAAACCTGGGCGTCGAAGTTGCGGTCGGCGATTTCGTGGACGTTTCGTCGGATATTGAGCGGATTGAACGTGTTCACGAGCGCCGTAGTGCATTGACCCGCCGTAGTTCTTTTGAGGGTGCTCGCGGAACGCGACAGATTGTTGCGAGCAACATTGATGTGGTGTTTGTGGTCCATGCGGCCAATGCAACGGTGAACCAGCGACGTCTTGAACGTGAGTTGGTCTTGGCCTTTGACAGCGGTGCAACACCGGTCGTCGTGTTGACGAAGATTGACACAATGGAGCCTGCTGCTGCAGAGGCAGTGCGCGCGTCGTTGGCACAAGTTGCATTGGGAGTTGACATTGTTCTTGTCAGTTCGCGAACAGGTGAAGGCGTCGATCTCATTCGTGCACATTCGCCCGAAGGAACAACTGTGGCTTTTATCGGTGCAAGTGGTGTGGGTAAATCCACCTTGGTGAATGCGCTTGTTGGTTATGAGGTGCAACGCACCGGAGAAGTACGCGAGGATGACCAACGCGGACGACACACAACAGTTGCAGCAGAACTCATTGCGTTGCCTGGCGGAGCTTGGCTTCTTGATACGCCAGGACTTCGCGCGGTCACATTATGGACAAGCGGCATTGGTATTGAACGCGCTTTCCGAGACGTATTTGATGTTGCCGATGGCTGCCGTTTCCGCAACTGTAAACATCTTGATGAACCTGATTGTGCAGTGCTGGCAGCAATCGAAGCAGGAACTCTTCCACTCTCTCGATTGACCTCAATGCGACAACTTGTTGCAGAGGAATTGTCAGTCGAAGAGGAGCAGATTGATCGCGAACGCGCACAAGACCGGCGCGGCTTTAGGCGTAAAAACCCCCAATAAATATTGGATTATTTGAACTGCAATCCAACGATTGCGCCGCCTCCGACGTTGTCTAAAACATAGACATTCGCATCGTTGTCTTCGGCAAACTGAGAAACTATTGCAAGGCCTAAACCAGAACCAGGCATCGATCGAGTGGATGTGGCTCTATAAAAACGATCAAACACGAGTGGCTTATCTTCGTCGGAAATTCCTGGACCATGGTCACGAACTTCGACCCTCTTTGAGCCAACGTGAATCTCTACCGAAGCAGACGATCCGCTGAACTTGACGGCATTGTCGACAAGGTTTGAAATTGCACGCTCTAACTGATGAGGGCGAGCAGAAATCACCGTGTTGTTCGTGACATGAACAGTGACCGGAGTATCTGTGCGACGTGATGCACGGTGAGCGACTTCGGAGACCACATCAACAAGGTCAATTGAAATGGGGTCTTCGGCTGCACGTTGATCGATTGCCAGGGAACTGAGTTCTGCGCTGAGAGCGGTGAGCTCGTCTACTTCGGCTTTCATGTCGGTGAGAATTGCGAGACGGTCTTGTTCTGAGAGAGTTGCACGTTCAAGAATTTCTGCATTAGCGCGCAAGCTTGTGAGGGGAGTGCGCAACTCATGGCTGGCATCTTGAACAAGTCGGCGTTGGCGCTCGCTGCTATTGCGAAGTGCAATCAGCATCGTATTGAAACTGTTTCCGAGTTGAGCAACCTCATCTTTGCCAGACACCTCAATGTTGCGATTGAGGTCCTGTGTCTCAGCAATAGTCTCAGCAGTATCGGCCAGTTGACGGATGGGACGAGTGATGCGTGATGCAAATAGCCAAGCAAAAGCACCCGAAATGAGAACTGCAAGAGCTGCAAAAAGTGGGAAATATGTGCGCATTCCATCTTGCGCATTCACAAGGATCTGCGTGTCTTTTGCTACCTGAATGAGCGCACCATCGGGACTGAGAACAGTAAGGACACGGAATTCATGTTCAGCAATATCGGTTGTTTCGATGTGTACAGATTTTCCGTTGGTCGTTAAAGCGCGGTCGGCAGTAGAAATTGGCAACTGTGGGTATTCGCGGCGACCAAGAATTTGACCATTGGGTAATACCACTTGCGTAATCGCATCGACTTCCGTCTGCATGATTGCTTGATTAACAGGACCAGGTCCAAATGAATCATTCCAACTGAAACCAGGTCGACTCACGATGCCAAGAATGCGGCTTGCTCGTTGATTCAACGACGTCGTCACTTGATTTTCAAGTTGTTCAGATGCAATACGGTAGGCACCAAAACTCATCGCTGTTGCGACGACGAAGACCAATGATGCGGTCACTGCTACATATCGGGTCCGGAGATTCATGATTCCTTCACCGTGTAACCAACACCGCGCACGGTGTACACCAGTCGACTTTCACCGTTCTCTTCTGTCTTGCGACGCAAATAACCGATGTATACATCGAGAGATTTTGAACTGGTCTCGAAGTCATAGCCCCAGATTGCTTCGTAGATGTAGTCGCGTGACACCACTGCATTCGGCTGTTGCATGAGAAGTTCAAGCAAATCAAATTCAGTCTTTGTAAGAACAAGTGCGCGATCTCCGCGATGAACTTCGCGTGAGAGTGAATTCAAAACAAGGTCGCCAACTTTAAGAATCGACTGTGCACTTGATGGTGCAGAACGACGAAGCAATGCGCGGCAACGTGCAAGCAATTCATCAACAACAAAAGGCTTCACGAGATAATCATCCGCGCCAGCATCCAGTCCGGCGACACGATCGCCAACTTCAACACGTGCTGTGAGAAGCAGGATTGGTGTTTGAATTCCACGATGACGCGCCTCGCGACAAACGGTGAGTCCATCTGCAAACGGCATCATCACATCGAGCACTGCAAGGTCAAAGCGTGTCTTACCTAGTGCTTCCAAAGCTGCTTGGCCATCGTTGACCGCCGTGACCTCGTACTTCTCAAGCTCGAGAACCCTTTGAACGGCCTTACGAACCGATGGGTCATCCTCTGCAATCAGCACTTTTCGGGTGTCCATGGCTTCACCGTAGCCATGATTTTAAAGGGTTTCCCGTTCCTTGGCCTGATTCTTGAGAAGCTCTTACCCTTCTCATGGATACTCCTTACCTAAGAGCGTGAAAGTGGTTCCAAGCCAGAAAGACCTGGCCCACACCACAACAAAGGAATACAGAACAATGAAGATCAACTCCCGTTTCACAAAGGTCGCAGTGGCCGCAGGACTCGTCGTAGCAACAGGCGCCGGCGTTCTCGGACTCACCGGTTTCGCAAGTGCTCAGATGGCAAGCAACAACTCACCAGCAGTCGTTACCGTTGCCGACAGCAATGGCACAGCCGCAGATTCTGGTGCATCCGCATCGGGTGATGTGGAAGCTGAAGCAACTGATCCAGTCGATGCACCTGATGAGGCGAATCACCCATCGCCCATCACAGATGCCGCAAAGGCTCTCGGAATGACCGAAGCTGAACTCACCACTGAGTTGCAGGGCGGCAAGTCCATCGCAGATGTAGCGAAGGCGAAGAGTGTCAATCTCGACACAGTGATCGCAGCAATTACTGCAGGCTTCAAGGCTCACCTTGACGAAGAGGTTGCATCGGGTGAGCACACGCAGGCTGAAGCCGATGCAAAGCTCGCTGAGTTCAAGACTCGCGTTACGTCAATGGTGAACACCGCTGGACTTCCACAACGTGGTGGCAAGGGTGGCCATGGTCCGATGCGGTTTGCGACTGCGAAGCTTGCAACAACGCTGAAGTTGTCTCAGACGGAATTGCAGACGCAGTTGCAGTCGGGCAAGTCATTGAAGCAGATTGCCGATGCTCAGAAAGTTGACATTGCCGATGTAAAAGCAACATTGACTTCCGATTTCAAGGCTCATCTTGACGAAGAGGTTGCATCGGGTGAGCACACGCAAGCTGAAGCCGATGCAAAGCTTGCTGAGTTCAAGACTCGTCTTGATGACATGGTGAACCGAGTCGGCCCTGCAGATGGGCCGGAAGGTCATGGACATGGACATGGCGGTCGCGGTGGTCGTGGCCATGATGACCAAGACGAGATGCCAGGTGCGCCAACAGTTCCCGCACAGGGAACTGGCACATCAACACACGCATAGTGCATCGTCACCGTCTGGTGACATGAACAAGAGATCCCCCTTATAGGCGGCCGGAGTCAAGCAAATGCAAGGCTCCGGCCGCTCTGTTTCTCTCATTCATTGATGAGAACAGGTACGGCCTCTATCAGGACTGTCGATTGCGCTGACACAGAAACCTTTGGAATCGGAATACCGATAAGTGGAATGTGTATCTTCTCTGTCAGATGCACGGTGAGAAATTGCCCTGTCGCATCTATGGATTCGGAGTGACTGATTTCATTTGCATTCAGTATCGATTCGACGACGTGAGAAGGGTTCTCTGATGTGCTGGCCGCACGTGCGGCAAGACGTGCCGTGTCAGCAAGGCGAATGGATGTCAGACCAATGCCTATAACTGCACACAACATTGCAACACAGAAAATGAAGAGCGGCAGCAGAAGTGCAAATTCAATAGTGGCCTGCCCAGCCTCACAATCAACCTTGTGACGGTGGATTCGACCGTTGAACGATTCCATCGAAGATTCCGTCGAAAAGTGATCCAATTTTTCCTGCACCACCACCAGCTGTTGCCCAGGTGATGACCAAGGTGGCGATGATTGCGGCTGCCAACAAGATCAGTGCGTATTCGGTGGTGGCTTGTCCGCGAGAACGAGAACGATGCGAGATGAGTTGATTCATGAATTCCTTACTGAGGTGTTGTGATGATGGGAGGAGAAAAGTGGAAGTGCGAAAGATTGGCGATGACGAGAGGAGCAACGGTGAGTAGTACGAAAGATGGCAATACAAATAGAACAATGGGCAGTGCGAGTTTGGTCGGTAATTGCCGTAATTGAATATCGATGTGATGTCGGCGATGTTGACGAGACTCTGCAGAGAGTTGATTAATGGTTTGCAGAACTGGGAGACCATCGTTCTCTGCCATTAGTAATAGACGCATCAGTGGTTCGAGGTTGCCGCCCATTCTCTGACCAAATTCTCGGAGAGAATCGGAGAGTGGTTGACCGAGCACTAGAGCATGATTCAAAGTTGCATCATGCTCTAGTGACCAGATCTCAAGTGCATCTCGAATCGAGATGCCTGCACGCAGAGAAACACTGAGTTCCTCCGCAAGATGTATCGAGATATCGGAAGAACCGGAATGCGTGCGTTTGATCATCTGACGTATCCATTGCCAACCAATTCGATTGAGAAGTACTCCAATGAGTAATACAAAGAGCGATGGCGCAAGCAGAACAGCGTGACGTGATGTTGCGGACACAACAAGCAACAAGGTGAGGACGATATACGGAAGAAGAGTAAGGATTCGTGCAGACAAACGGGCTTGTGCAGTTGCTGCCAATAACTCTTGCTGTTGTCGGTTCTCTTCTCTCAGAATTGAGGCTGCTTGCTCAAGAGATTGCGGAATAAATATTCCAGCAATAAAAGATCGTCGCACAAAATTAAAAAATCGACGTTCGTCAGAATTCTGGGTCGCGATGCTTCTCAATGATTCGTCGATTTCACTTCCGTTCTGCAACCGATTCAACAAGGCGCAGACTGATGTCGATGTTGTGTGTGCCTGTAAGGATTCAATAAGAGCATCGCGAGCCGGCATCTGTGATCGAGTCGCCCGCGCAAGTTGCTCAAGACATTGTGGATGGTCCAGAGGAATTTGACGAGCTTGCTGCACGTCTATTTTCGGATGTGTTGATTTCGGGGGAACTTCATCAGAACCGACAAATTTGGATGTTGTGGCATGGACACGAGCGATGCGCCTATCGGCCCACAGAAATACGTGCGGAATTATCCAGCAAAAGATGCTGAAAAAAACCAAAACAAAAATTATGAAATTCATCTTTGAGAGCCATACACGATTGAAGTCTCGCCCCCAGCAAACTGTGCAATTTCTGAGATGCTTCGACGTCCATTTGCCAGACGATGGATATGAATCACCGCATCGACGCCTTTCGTTACTAGTTGTCGTGCATCTTGTGGAGACCATTGCGGAGAGTCCCGAGTGATCATGGATGCAAAGCGGTCCACAGTGTCGGTGGCTGAAGTGGCGTGCACAGTGGCCCAACTTCCACGATGTCCACTGGTGAGAGCCAGCAGCATGTCGATGGCCTCGACACCTCGAACTTCACCAATGATGAGACGATCTGGCCGAAGCCGAAGTGATGTACGAACAAGCTGTTGCAAGGTCACTTCGCCAGCATTTTCGATATTTGCTGGACGTGTTTGCAGGCGCACGACGTGAGAATTCATAAAGCGGAGTTCAGCAGTATCTTCCACCACCACTATTCGTTCGGAAGCATGAAAGTGGGACGCAGCGGCTGAGAGTAGGGAAGTCTTTCCGGATGATGTCGCTCCAGAAACAACAACATTCTTTCGTTCTCGAATTAATTCCCGGATGAGATCTGTGCAATCAGTGGGACCAAAAGCCGCCAACGGAAGAATACGTTTTGAAAATTTGCGAATAGAGATAGTGGTGCCGCCCACGGAAATTGGCGGAATCACTACACAAGCTCGCGAACCATCATTGAGTCGAGCATCTAGGACGGGAGAGAGGAGATCAACTCGTCTCCCTGATGCTCGGCAGATTCTTTCGACGCATTGGTTCACTTGCTCAGGTGTGAGAGTTCCCACAGGGTGAATTCCGTGTGCGTCTTCAAGCCAGAGACTGTGTCCATCCACCACCATGACTTCAGAAACGTCGGGGTTATCAAGATGCGGCTGAAGGACACCAAGTGAATGGGGCATAGCGGTTATTGCGGCAGACAGTTTCCGAACAGCTGCTCTGCCCTCGCCGTTAGAAGCCCAGCATCAACCGCGCGAGAAATTGCAGGTTCATATGGAATTTCTGCAGCAATAGGAACACCCAAAACATTTCCAACGTCCTTCACCGTGAGTGCTCGGTTTTCTTCTTTGATAACAAACACATTGCTGGGCCGTGGCAGACGAGAGGCACGTCGGAGCGACAAATAACAAGGCTTAACAACCATGGAAACGTTCTGCACGGCAGATGTCAGAACGTCGGGCACAAATGTGGTGCCGGCATCAATGACAACATCATGAGGTAATCCAGAAATAGCTCTCGCAAGATCAGACCATCGAGGTTCACCGTTCACAAAACGTGACCCGCGATGAAGAACAACTAAACCCGGGATGACGGTGGTACCCAGCATTACTAGTTGTTGGGCATCGCTGGTGTTGTCCTCACTAAGCCAGTCATTGATGCCTGGCCCGTGTGGTTCTGCTTGGCCAATTGCGGCGGGGATGTCGCCGCAGAGATCAATCAGCAAAGTGTTGGTACCGCGCATTGCGGAGACGAGTGCAAATGCGGATGCAGTCACAGTGGTGCAGTTGCCACCTTTGGGTGACATAAAGAGAGTGGACACATTTCCTCCTTGTTAGGTGGAGGAGATGTGGACAGGGGAGAGACGAAAGTGGAGTTACAACTTCACTTCATTATGCATCGCTTCACCATTGATGTAGCGATGGAGGTTTTCCACAAAAATTTTCTCTGCGCGTAGTCCGGACGACGACGAAGAACCAGAACTATGCGGTGTGACAATCACATTGTCGAAATCCCATAGCGGTGAATCTTCGGGTAGTGGTTCAGTGGCAAACACATCGAGTCCAGCGCCTGCGATGTGGCCCGACTGCAATGCAGCAATGAGTGCAGGTTCTGACACCAACTCGCCACGACCAACATTGATGAATCGAGACCCCTTCTTAAATGCGGCAAAGCGCTCGTCATCAAAAAGGTCTTTGGTATCTGCTGTGAGTGGCAGTGCGCAAGCAACCCAATCGGCACGCGCGAGCACGTCGTTCAAGGCGTCGAACCCGAAAGTCGGGCAGGGCTCATTGCCCTGAGGAGTACGTCGAATTCCTTCGACTTCCATATTGAGCGCAATACCGAGGCGTGCAATCTCAAGACCAATCGGCCCGAGGCCAATGACTGCGAGACGCGAACCATCGAGTTCCTCAAATGAATGTCGTTCCCATTCGTGTTTGTCCTGATGGCGGAACCATGCACGCGTATTGCGACTGAGTGACAACATGTAGAGAATCGCTGTCTGTGCGATGGGCGAAGCAGTGGCACCCGATGAATTGGTGAGACGTACACCGCTTTCCATGAGTTGGATAAAGAACGGACTATCAACGCCAGCCGAGAAAGTGTGAAGCCACTTCACGTTGGTGGACTTCATGATGGAAAGCACCATGCCCCGCGAGCGTTCTGGCCACACATCGCTTGAGAAGAAGGCAACGTTCACATTTGCCAACACGTCATCTGCGATTGGTTCATCACCTTCATAAATGATGGGTGTGATACCGGGTGCAAACGAAGCGATGTTTGTCCCCTCGCGCTGCCAAACGTTGTTGCTGACAAGAAGAACGATGTCGGAACCTGCTGTGGTCATTGCCACAGACTATGTACCCAGAGGCTCGATGGCAGTACCGTTCTGTTGTGCGCCTTCTTGTTGGACTTCTTTCCTTCCTGCCATTGGCTCCTGCTCACATGGGCTCCGGAGACAGTGTTCAGCCGCGCAATACCGAGTCCGTGATCGAAAGCATCTCGCCTGCAGTTCCTGATGGGGTGAAGATTGAGATTGTCGGTGGCGATACCTATGTACGACTCACAGCTGTCGGAGTGCGTGCTGAAGTGCATGGGTATGACGACGAACAGTATTTGAGAATCAGTGCTGAAGGGCTCGTTGAGATTAACGACGCATCGGTGACTGCGGTTCTAAACGGTGATCGTTACGGAAATGTCGATACATCGAAAATGAAACCTGATGCATTGCCTCGGTGGCGAACCATTGCAACGAATGGCATCGCGATGTGGCATGACCATCGTTCGCACTGGATGAGCCCGAAACCTCCAGCAACGATTGATGACAAAGGCACAGTGCTTGATTGGAAGATCCCGATGATCATTGCTGGCCGTCGCACGCTGGTGTCCGGAACTCTGTTTCTTCGTGAACAAGCAAGTGTTGCATGGTGGTTGCTTGGACTGCCTGCGGTTGTCATCGCCGTGGTGTTGTCATTGTTCCGTCGCCGTGGATTTTTTGCCGCAGTGCTCGTCGCTGCATTGTTCGGCGTTGTTGCTGGCTTTATGGAATATGACGGTTTGCCAGATGGTGCACGAATCACACCGGTGATGTTGATGTTCTCGATTGGTGCCGCAGCGATTGCTCTTACATCCATGATTCGTCTGATTCGCCCAGGCGCAATGCACATCGCAATATCTCTTAATGCAGGCGCAGGCGCAGCATTGGTGGTGTGTGCATGGTTGACGGCGAATCAAGTTCGTGCGGCGTACATCCCAGGCATTGAACCCATGTGGATTGCACGCATAGCGATACCCGTGATGATGGGCATCGGCATCGTGTCCGTCATTGACGGCGTCACACGTATTGTTCGAACTGCGCCATAGGCGCTTGCAGTTTTAGACGGAGAGAAGGTCGCGCGCACCAGTGTCTGATGACGGGTGACGCAACTTGCTCATTGCACGAGCTTCGATCTGACGGATGCGCTCGCGTGTGAGATTGAAATGCTCGCCGACTTCTTCAAGTGTGCGACCTTCACCGCTGCCATCAAGACCAAAGCGAAGGCGAAGAATTTCGCGCTCACGTTCGTCGAGAGGTGCAAGCAAACGCTGAATCTCTTCAGGCAACAAGGCAGTGGCTGCTACTTCGAATGGTGATTCTGCGGAACGGTCTTCAACAACGTCGCCGAGTTCAGCGTCGCCATCTTCACGAAGTGGTTCGGACAAAGACAACGGCTCTGCAGCGAAACGCAATGCCTCGGTGACCTTGTCTTCTGGCATCTCCACTTCCTTCGCCAATTCAGCGAGGGTTGCAGGACGACCAAACTTGAGCTCAAGGCGAGAGCGTGCCTTTTGCAAACGAGCGAGGGTGTCGCCCGCGTGGACCGGGAGGCGAATGGTGCGGCCGGTATTTGCGATACCGCGCGTGATTGCCTGACGGATCCACCATGTTGCATAGGTGGAGAACTTGAATCCCTTGCGCCAGTCGAACTTTTCAACGGCGTGCATGAGGCCAAGGTTGCCTTCTTGGATGAGGTCAAGAAGTGGAAGACCAGATGCCTGGTACTTCTTCGCGATGGAGACCACGAGACGAAGGTTTGACTGAACGAATGCGCGCTCTGCAATTTCGCCCTCGCGAATTGCTTTGCGAAGTTCACGACGCTTTGTTGCGGTGAGTGTCTTGGCGTCGCCTGCTTCTTGTTCTTCTTTAGCGAGCTTGCCGGCTTCGATGGCCTTGGCAAGACGAACTTCGTCGTCCTTTGTGAGGAGGGTGTACTGACCGATGTCAGTGAGATAGAGCCTGACGAGGTCTTCTTCGTCGCGATCAATCCGATCCTTAGCCACCCTGAAACCTCGCCTTTTCGTTAGTGATTCAGCGCCAAATGGGCTGAACAAATTGCAGGATACCGAGTGCATTTCGTCACCCCACAGCCGAAGCAGGAACAAATAGTTATACACAGGCCTGACACCGCAGAAAGCCCGAAAACAGTTAGTTTTTGGCTATGGCAAATCCTATTTTGAACGACAAGGCCTTGGGCCTTGGAAACCTCGACGGACAGAACAGCACGTGGGCACCGCCTACGACGCAACCCGTTTCGGATGGTCCGGTCAGCCGCTGGGATGGCGGCATCATGACGGTGAAGGGAACAGCGTCGGCAACCATCATGTTGTTGGCTCTCATCCTCGCCTCGGCCACGTTTACTTGGATGTCGATCGCCGAGCCGCTTCCCGGCGCCATGGTTGAAATTCCATTCGGTTGGGTGATTGGTGGATTAATTGTTGGTCTAATTTCGGTGATTGTGGCTTCGCGGAAGCCGCATGTTGCGAAAATTGCCGCCCCAATTTATGCATTGGCCGAAGGTGTCGTGCTTGGTGCAATCAGTCGCGCATACTCCGAGCAGTACAACGGAATTGTTGTGCAAGCAGTGGGCGCAACGCTCGGGGTTTTTGTTGTGATGTTGCTGCTGTACCGCACAGGCGTTGTACGCGTGAACGACAAGTACCGCCGCATTGTGATGGGTGCAACGCTTGGTTTGGTTGCGTTTTATCTCATCTCAATGGTCATTGGCATCTTCGCTGGAATGCCTTCATTCATTAACGATGCAAGCCCCATGGGCATTGCATTTAGCGTGTTTGTTGCTGGCCTTGCGGCCTCACATCTTGCGATTGACTTCGACATGATTGAACGTGGAGTCGCAAACAAGCTTCCTGCACACATGGAATGGTTCTGCGCTCTCGGACTTACGGTCACATTGGTGTGGCTGTATCTCGAGATCCTTCGACTTCTATCGAAGCTTCGCGAACGCTAAGAAGTTTTTGATTTGCTCGCGTGATGCGAGCCACGAGCTGAAATCAGTCATCTGATATCAGGGATTACGGCGAGCCGTAGGGTTCGCTGCAAGATGACCGGGCTCAATGGGCTCACCGGTGATTTCGTCATTCCAGTAGGTGCCATTGTCGAGACGACCGAGGGCGAACTCGACATCTGCCAAGTCGCGTTCCATGGTGTCGAGGTCAAGAGGGCTTTCTGGATTCACGTTGGTCAGCGTAGACGGGGCAGTAGGGGTGATGCGAAAGAGGCAGTCCGAGATGGTCGTTGTAGCCTCGCCTGCATGAGTTTGCCTTTCCCCGCCCTTGACGGTTCCGCACCAAAGACCCAGAAGTTCCCTGAAGCACCAGAAATGGGCATCGACCCATCGAAGCGTTACACCGCAACGATGGAGACCACATTGGGCACCATCGTGATCGCACTTGATGCAATCAATGCACCTCGCACCGTGAACAACTTCGTGTACCTCGCTGGATACCACTATTACGACGGCATCATCTTCCACCGCATCATCAATGGCTTCATGTGCCAAGGCGGAGATCCAACAGGTACCGGTAC
The DNA here is from genome assembly GCA_937927625.1 of uncultured Actinomycetes bacterium. Taxonomy (GTDB): domain Bacteria; phylum Actinomycetota; class Acidimicrobiia; order Acidimicrobiales; family Ilumatobacteraceae; genus UBA2093. The sequence continues at coordinate 14,867 of CALBSD010000071.1, forward strand.
TGGTAATCCTGGCTACCGCTTCGGTGACGAGCTTCCAAAGCCTGGTCAGTACCAAATCGGTTCCGTGGCAATGGCAAATGCCGGCCCGAACACCAACGGTTCACAGTTCTTCATCGTCAGTGGCCAGAGCGGTGTCTCTTTGCCACCTGCATACGCATTGTTCGGTCAGGTTGTCAAGGGTCTCGACGTTGTTGATGCAATGCAGAAGGTGCCAACAGCACGCGGCGATCGTCCTTTGACAGATGTGGTGATCAACAGTGTCACCATCACCGTCGCAGACTGAGGTCAGTCTCGCTTCGGCAAGGCGTATTGCACTTGCCGCACAAGGTTTTGCTTCTTCACGCCCAACCGGACGTGTTGATCGACGACATCTACGAAAAGTTCTTGATCACGTCGGACTGATTCAGATTGATTCCGTCAATGTTTTGGTGCGTAGTCAAGAGCTTCCATTGTTCTCGCGACTGGGCGACCATCCACGTTCATTTATTCCTGATGCAACTGCAGACGGCGAACTCTTTGAGTATTGGTGCCATGAAGCATCACATCTCCCTGCATCGATGCATCGCCTTGTTCGTTGGCGAATGGAAGAAGCACGTAATGGAAAAACGTGGCCGGGTTTGCAGCGCATTGCGAAATCAAAACCAAAGTTTGTGCAAGAGGTACGAGATCGTGTGTTCAACGACGGCCCACTTGTCGCTGGCGATGTGAAGACACGCACTGGCCCGAAGAACTCATGGTGGGACTGGGACGACGGGAAAGCCGCTCTTGAGTATTTGTTCTGGACTGGCGAGATCACCGCGCAGCGTCGCACAAATGATTTTGCGCGAATGTATTTCGCGCCACATCATGTGATTCCGAAAGAGATTCTGAAAGCAAA